>NZ_JBHMCY010000002.1:0-144636 GCF_042430725.1 Streptomyces cinereospinus
CCGCCCCCCTCCCGACCACACCCCCGGGCAGGTGACGGAAGTGACCGACAGGGAAACGCCGCGCCGCCGCGTGCGCGGACCCGCGCGGCCCGACCGCTCCGCAGGCCGGCGCCCCGGCCCCGGAGCCCGCCCGGCGCGCCGCCCGGCCCCGCCCCGTCCGGGGGCCCCGCGCGGGATCCGCCTCGGCAGCCCCCGCCCCCGGCTGCGCCTGATCGGCTTCGCGCTCACCCTCGTCCTGCTGGTCTTCGTCGTCCGGCTGCTCCAGGTGCAGGCCGTCGACGCGAGCGCGTACGCCGCCAAGGCCCAGCAGAACCGCTACGTCGTGCACACCCTCGCCGCCCAGCGCGGCCAGATCACCGACCGCGCCGGTGTGGCCCTGGCGACCAGCGTCGACGCGTACGACATCACCGCCGACCCCACGCTGTTCACCCGCGAGCAGCTCAAGATCGGTGACGGGCCCGAGCAGGCGGCGGCGCTGCTCGCGCCCATCCTCGGCGAGGACCAGGCCGAACTCGTCGGCAAACTGCGGCCCGAGGACAAGAAGCTGCGCTACGTCAAGCTGGCCGGGCGGCAGACCCCGCAGGTCTGGAGGCAGATCAAGGACCTGCGGACCGCGCTCGCCGCCAAGGCGGAGACCGACCGGAGCACCGTCAACGTCCTCGCCGGCGTGCTGGCCGAACCCAGCAGCAAGCGCGTGTACCCCAACGGCGAGCTGGCCGCCGGGATACTGGGCTGGGTGAACGCCGACGGCAAGGGCGGCGGCGGCATCGAGCAGCAGCTGAACGGTCAGCTGGCCGGTGAGGACGGCAAGATCCGCTACGCCCAGTCCGGCGGCCTGCAGGTGCCGACCGCCGGCTCCACCGAGACGCCCGCGGTGCCCGGCTCGGACATCGAGATGACCATCGACCGCGACATCCAGTGGGCCGCGCAGAACGCCATCACCGAGCAGGTGGAGGAGTCCGAGGCGGACCGCGGCTACGTGATCGTGCAGGACACCCGCACCGGCGAGATCCTCGCCATGGCCAACTCGCCCGGCTTCGACCCCAACGACCTGTCCACGGCGGACGCCACCGCCATGGGCAACGCGGCCCTCCAGGACGCCTACGAGCCCGGCTCCACCGCCAAGGTCATGTCGATGGCCGCCGTCCTGGAGGAGAACGCCGCCACGCCGCAGACGCACGTGGTCGTGCCCAACCGGCTGCACCGGGGCGACCGGCTGTTCCAGGACGACGTCGACCACCCGACCTGGTACCTGACGCTCAACGGCGTGCTCGCCAAGTCCAGCAACATCGGCACCATCCTGGCCACCGGACAGCTCGGCAGGACCCAGGCCGAGGCCAACCGCGTGCTGTACACCTACCTGCGCAAGTTCGGCCTCGGCAGTTACACCGGGCTGGGCTTCCCCGGCGAGACCAAGGGCATCCTCGCGCCGCCGGACCAGTGGTCGACCTCCCAGCAGTACACGATTCCCTTCGGTCAGGGCGTCTCCATCAACGCGATGCAGGCCGCCTCCGTGTACTCGACCATCGCCAACGGCGGCGTCCGCGTCGAACCCACGCTCGTACGCGGCACGAAGGGGCCGGACGGGCGCTTCACACCCGCCCCCGAGCCCGAGAAGACGCGGGTCGTGAGCGAGCGGACGGCCACGACGCTGGCCCGGATGCTGGAGTCGGTCGTCGACGACGAGGAGGGCACCGGAACCAAGGCGCGCATCCCCGGCTACCGGGTCGCGGGCAAGACCGGCACCGCCAACCGCGTGGACCCGGCCACCGGCAAGTACCGCGGCTACACGTCGTCGTTCGCCGGGTTCGCCCCCGCGGACCAGCCCCGCGTCACCGTCTACTGCGCCATCCAGAACGCCACCGAGGGCAGCTACTTCGGCGGCCAGATCTGCGGACCGGTCTACAAGCAGGTGATGGAGTTCGCCCTGAAGACCCTGCAGATCCCCCCGACCGGAGCCGAGCCCGCCAACTACCCGGTCACCTTCACGCCCTGAGCAGCACCGAGCATCCAGGAACCATCCGTGACAACGATCACCCCCGATCCCGGGAACCACGGCACCCCCCGCCCCTCGCTTCGCTCCGGAGCGGGTGCGCCCGGTACGCTCACCGCCGTGCCACACGCTGATCAGTCCCCAACCACCCAGCAGGACGCTCCCGTGACCCACCCGGGACCGCCCAGGCCGGAACGGGTCTCCGCCACACCCCTCGCGGACCTCGCCGGCCAGCTGGGTGTCACCGCGCCGGAGGGGGCCGCCGGGGTCACGGGCATCTCCCACGACTCGCGCGCCGTCCGCCCGGGCGACCTGTACGCCGCCCTGCCCGGCGCCCGCGCGCACGGTGCCGACTTCGTCACCCAGGCCGTCGGCCTCGGCGCCGCCGCCGTGCTGACCGACCCGGCCGGCACCGAACGCGCCGCGGCCACCGGCCTGCCGGTGCTCACCGTCGACGACCCGCGCGCGCGGATGGGCGAACTGGCGGCGACGATCTACGGCCACCCCGGCCGCGAGCTGCTCCAGATCGGCATCACCGGCACCTCCGGCAAGACCACCACCGCCTATCTCGTCGAGGGCGGTCTGAGGACGGGCCGTCCGGCCGGGCTGATCGGCACGGTCGAGACCCGGATCGGCGACGAGCGGATCAAGTCGGAGCGCACCACGCCCGAAGCCACCGATCTCCAGGCGCTGTTCGCGGTGATGCGCGAGCGCGGCGTCGAGGCGGTCGCCATGGAGGTCTCCAGCCACGCGCTGGTCCTCGGCCGGGTCGACGGCTGCGTCTTCGACGTCGCGGTGTTCACCAACCTCAGCCCGGAGCACATGGAGTTCCACTCCGACATGGAGGACTACTTCCGGGCCAAGGCGCAGCTGTTCACGCCGGAACGCAGCAGGCTCGGCGTGGTCAACATCGATGACGAGTACGGCCGCAGGCTCGCCCGCGAGGCCGGCGTCCCGGTCGTCACCTACTCCGCCGAGGGGCACCCGGACGCCGACTGGCGCGCCGAGGGCGTCGAGGTCGGCCCGCTGGACTCGCCGTTCACCGTGCACGGGCCCGGCGGCGAGCGGATCAGCGCCAGTTCGCCGCTGCCGGGCCCGTTCAACGTGGCGAACACGCTCGCCGCGATCGTCGCCCTCGCCGCCGCCGGCCTGGACCCGCAGACCGCGGCCGACGGCATCGCCGCCGTACCGGGCGTGCCGGGCCGGCTGGAGCGGGTGGACGCCGGCCAGGACTACCTCGCGGTCGTCGACTACGCCCACAAGACGGACGCGGTCGAGTCGGTCCTCAAGGCGCTGCGCAAGGTCACCAAGGGCCGGCTGCACGTCGTGCTCGGCTGCGGCGGCGACCGGGACACCACCAAGCGGGGCCCGATGGGCGCCGCCGCGGCCCGGCTCTCCGACACGGCCGTGCTGACCTCCGACAACCCCCGCTCCGAGGACCCCCTCGCGATTCTCGCCAGCATGCTGCGGGGCGCGGCCGCGGTGCCGGCGCACGAACGCGGCGAGGTGCTGCTCTTCGAGGACCGGGCCGCCGCCATCGCCGCCGCCGTCGGCCGGGCGCGGCCCGGGGACACGGTGCTGGTCGCGGGGAAGGGCCACGAGCAGGGCCAGGACGTCGCCGGGGTGGTCCGTCCGTTCGACGACCGCCAGGTGCTGCGCGCAGCAATCCAGAAAACCCAGGGATGAAAATCCAGAAGACCCAGGGGATGAACTTGTGATCGCCCTCTCTCTCGCCGAGATCGCGGAAGCCGTCGGCGGGCAGACGCACGACATACCGGATCCGTCGGCACAGGTGACCGGACCGGTCGTCCGGGACTCGCGCGAGGTCGTGCCCGGCAGTCTGTTCGCCGCCTTCGCCGGCGAGCGCGTGGACGGCCACGACTTCGCGGCACAGGTCGTCGACGCGGGCGCGGTCGCGGTGCTCGCGCAGCGGCCCGTCGGCGTGCCCGCGATCGTCGTGGACGACGTCCAGACGGCCCTCGGCGCCCTCGCCCGGCACGTCGTGCGCAAGCTCGGCACCACCCTCGTGGCACTCACCGGCTCCGCGGGCAAGACCAGCACCAAGGACCTGATCGCGCAGGTGCTCCAGCGCAAGGCGCCGACGGTGTGGACGCCCGGATCGTTCAACAACGAGATCGGGCTGCCGCTGACCGCCCTCAGCGCCACCGAGGAGACCAGGTTCCTGGTGCTGGAGATGGGTGCGCGCGGCATCGGCCACATCCGGTACCTGACCGGCCTGACCCCCCCGAGGATCGGCGTGGTGCTCAACGTGGGCACCGCGCACATCGGCGAGTTCGGCGGCCGCGAGCAGATCGCGCAGGCCAAGGGCGAGCTCGTCGAGGCGCTCCCCGAGGACGGCACGGCCGTCCTGAACGCCGACGACCCCCTCGTCCGCGCCATGGCGTCGCGGACCAAGGCGCGGGTGATCCTCTTCGGCGAGACCGACGAAGCGGACGTACGCGCCGAGAACGTGCACCTGGCGGAGTCCGGCCGGCCCTCCTTCACCCTTCACACACCCTCCGGGTGCAGTGATGTGACCATGCGCCTGTACGGTGAGCACCACGTGTCGAACGCGCTCGCCGCGGCCGCCGTCGCCCATGAGCTGGGCATGTCCGCGGAAGAGATCGCCACCGCGCTCTCCGGGGCAGGCTCCCTCTCCCGCTGGCGCATGGAGGTCACCGAGCGCCCGGACGGCGTGACGGTCGTCAACGACGCCTACAACGCGAACCCCGAGTCCATGAAGGCCGCGCTGCGCGCGCTCGTGGCCATCGGCAAGGGACGTCGTACGTGGGCGGTGCTCGGCAAGATGGCCGAGCTCGGGGACGAGGCGCTCGCCGAGCACGACGCGGTCGGGCGGCTCGCCGTCCGGCTCAACGTCAGCAAGCTCGTCGCGGTCGGGGGCAGGGAAGCCGCCTGGCTGCAACTGGGCGCATATAACGAGGGTTCGTGGGGTGAGGAGTCGGTGCACGTGTCCGACGCACAGGCGGCGGTCGACCTGTTGCGCAGCGAGTTGCGCCCGGGGGATGTCGTCCTCGTGAAGGCGTCCCGTTCGGTCGGCCTGGAGAGCGTCGCCGAGGCGCTGCTCGCGGGTGCCGAGGGTGAGGTTTCCGCCCGATGATGAAGCAGATCCTGTTCGCGGGAGTCATTGGCCTGTTCCTGACGCTGATCGGCACCCCGCTGCTGATCAAGCTCCTGGCCCGCAAGGGCTACGGCCAGTACATCCGCGACGACGGCCCGCGCGAGCACCACAGCAAGCGCGGTACGCCGACGATGGGCGGTATCGCCTTCATCCTGGCGACGATCGCCGCGTACTTCCTGAGCAAGCTGATCACCGGCTACTCGCCGACCTTCTCGGGTCTGCTGGTGCTCGGGCTGATGGCCGGCATGGGCCTGGTCGGCTTCCTGGACGACTACATCAAGATCGTCAAGCGGCGTTCGCTGGGCCTGCGGGCCAAGGCGAAGATGACCGGGCAGCTGATCGTCGGCATCGCCTTCGCGGTGCTGTCGCTCCAGTTCGCGGACAACCGCGGCAACACCCCGGCCTCCACCAAGCTGTCGTTCATCACCGACTTCGGGTGGACGATCGGCCCGGTGCTGTTCGTGGTCTGGGCGCTGTTCATGATCCTGGCGATGTCGAACGGCGTGAACCTCACCGACGGTCTCGACGGTCTCGCCACCGGCGCCTCCGTGCTGGTCTTCGGCGCCTACACCTTCATCGGCGTCTGGCAGTTCCAGGAGTCCTGCGCCAACGCGGGCACCCTCACCAACCCGGGCGCCTGCTACGAGGTCCGGGACCCGCTGGACCTCGCGGTGGTCGCCTCCGCGCTGATGGGCGCCTGCCTCGGCTTCCTGTGGTGGAACACCTCGCCGGCCAAGATCTTCATGGGGGACACCGGCTCGCTGGCGCTCGGCGGCGTGCTGGCCGGTCTGGCCATCTGCTCCCGTACGGAGCTGCTGCTGGCCATCCTCGGCGGTCTGTTCGTGCTGATCACCATGTCGGTGGTCATCCAGGTCGGCTCGTTCCGCCTCACCGGCAAGCGCGTCTTCCGGATGGCGCCACTCCAGCACCACTTCGAACTCAAGGGCTGGTCCGAAGTCCTGGTCGTGGTCCGCTTCTGGATCATTCAGGGCATCTGTGTGATTGTCGGACTGGGCCTCTTCTATGCGGGATGGGCAGCGGAAAAGTGACCTCCTCGGAGCTCAAGGGCAAGCACGTCACCGTCGCCGGGCTCGGCGTCTCCGGCGTCCCGGCGGCCAAGGTCCTGCACGGCCTCGGCGCGCACGTCACCGTCGTCAACGACGGCGCCGACGAGCGCGCCCGGGCCCAGGCCGCCGAACTGGAGGCGCTCGGTGTCACCGTCCGCCTCGGCGACGGGGCGACCCTGCCCGAGGGCACCGAGCTGATCGTCACCGCGCCCGGCTGGAAGCCGGACAAGCCGCTGTTCACGGCGGCGGCCCAGGCGGGTGTCCCGGTCTGGGGCGACGTCGAACTCGCCTGGCGGCTGCGGGGCCCGGACGCCGCACCCTGGCTCGCCGTCACCGGCACCAACGGCAAGACGACGACCGTCCAGATGCTGGCCTCGATCCTGCGCGCCGCCGGGCTGCGCACCGCCGCCGTCGGCAACATCGGCGTCTCGCTGCTGGACGCGGTGCTCGGCGAGGAGCGCTACGACGTGCTCGCCGTCGAGCTGTCCAGCTACCAGCTGCACTGGGCGCCCTCCCTGCGCGCCCACTCCGCCGCGGTGCTGAACCTCGCCCCCGACCACCTCGACTGGCACGGCTCGATGGAGGCGTACGCCGCCGACAAGGGCCGTATCTACCAGGGCAATCGCGTCGCCTGCGTCTACAACGCCGCCGACCGGGCCACCGAGGACCTGGTGCGCGCGGCGGACGTCGAGGAGGGCTGCCGGGCGATCGGCTTCACGCTCGGCACCCCGGCGCCGTCCCAACTCGGCGTCGTGGACGGCATCCTGGTCGACCGCGCCTTCGTCGAGGACCGGCACAAGAACGCCCAGGAGCTGGCCGAGGTCTCCGACGTCAACCCGCCGGCCCCGCACAACATCGCCAACGCCCTTGCCGCGGCGGCCCTGGCGCGCGCCTACGGCGTGCCCGCCACGGCCGTCCGGGACGGGCTGCGGGCCTTCACCCCGGACGCCCACCGCATCGCGCACGTCGCCGACGTGGACGGGGTCTCCTACGTCAACGACTCCAAGGCGACCAACACCCATGCCGCCGAGGCCTCGTTGGCGGCGTACGACTCGATCGTGTGGATCGCCGGCGGACTGGCCAAGGGGGCGACCTTCGGCGAGCTGGTCGCCAACTCGGCGAAGCGGCTGCGCGGCGTCGTCCTGATCGGCGCGGATCGGGCCCTGATCCGCGACGCCCTTGCGCGACACGCCCCGGAAGTACCCGTCGTCGACCTCGACCGGACCGACACTGGGGCGATGCTCGCGGCGGTCCGCGAGGCCCGGCGGCTCGCCGTCGCCGGGGACACGGTGCTCCTGGCACCGGCCTGTGCCTCGATGGACATGTTCGCCAACTACACCAAGCGGGGAGACGCGTTCGCGGAGGCGGTTCGCGAACTCGGCGCGGGCGCCTGACGGCGGGTCGCGGCCACGGCGGACGCTGCGGGACCCATGGAGGGACGGTGACTCGGATGTGGCTCGGGTTCGGTCGGCGGCTGCCCGGCGCGGGGAGCCGGTGATGCCCGGCAGCCGTACAGGACGTCCTCCGCTCGCGCGGGCCGCCCGCCCGCCCGCTCCCCGGCCGCCGCGGGAGAACCCCTTCGTGCGGTTCTCCACCCGCGCGCGCAAGGCCTGGGACCGCCCGCTGACGGCGTACTACCTGATCCTCGGCGGCAGCCTGCTGATCACCGTGCTGGGCCTGGTGATGGTCTACTCGGCCTCGCAGATCACCGCGCTGCAGATGTCCCTGCCGGGGTCGTACTTCTTCCGCAAGCAGCTGCTGGCCGCGGTCATCGGCGCGGTGCTGCTGTTCGCCGCCGCCCGGATGCCCGTGCGGCTGCACCGGGCGCTGGCCTACCCGATCCTCGCCGGTGCCGTCTTCCTGATGGCCCTGGTGCAGGTGCCGGGGATAGGGATGGCCGTCAACGGCAACCAGAACTGGATCGCCGTCGGAGGCTCCTTCCAGATCCAGCCCAGCGAGTTCGGCAAGCTGGCCCTGGTGCTGTGGGGCGCCGACCTGCTCGCCCGCAAGCAGGACCGCAACCTGCTCGCGCAGTGGAAGCACATGCTGGTGCCGCTGGTCCCGGTGGCGTTCATGGTGCTCGGCCTGATCATGCTCGGCGGCGACATGGGCACCGCGATCATCCTCACCGCGATCCTGTTCGGCCTGCTGTGGCTGGCGGGCGCCCCGACCCGGCTGTTCGTCGGTGTGCTGGGGGTCGCCGCGGTGCTCGGCACGATCCTCATCCGGAGCAGCTCCAACCGGCTGGACCGGTTCCGCTGCATCGGCGCCTCCGAGATGGGCCCGGACGGCTCCTGCTGGCAGGCCGTGCACGGCATCTACGCCCTGGCCTCCGGCGGACTCTTCGGTTCGGGGCTCGGCGCGAGTGTGGAAAAATGGGGTCAACTCCCCGAAGCGCACACCGACTTCATCTTCGCCGTCACCGGTGAGGAACTGGGCCTGGCGGGGACGCTGTCGGTGCTCGCCCTCTTCGCCGCTCTAGGCTATGCGGGCATCCGCGTGGCCGGACGCACGGAGGACCCCTTCGTCAGGTACGCCGCGGGAGGCGTGACCACCTGGATCACGGCCCAGGCCGTGATCAACATCGGTGCGGTGCTCGGCCTGCTGCCGATCGCCGGCGTCCCCCTCCCGCTGTTCTCCTACGGAGGATCCGCCCTGCTGCCGACCATGTTCGCCATCGGGCTGCTGATCGCCTTCGCACGCGACGAGCCCGCTGCGCGGGCGGCGCTTGCGATGCGGCAACCCCGCTTTGGTAGAAAGCGGGGTGCTGGGGGTACTGCGTCGAACCGGAGTCCCCGGAGTTGGAACACGATGCGACGGCGCGCCGCGGCGCGCTCGTCCGGAGAGCGGTGAATTTCGGTGCATGTCGTACTCGCTGGTGGGGGGACCGCCGGCCACATCGAGCCCGCGCTCGCCCTCGCGGACGCCCTGCGCAGGCAGGACCCGACGGTGGGGATCACGGCCCTGGGCACGGAGCGCGGCCTGGAGACCCGGCTCGTCCCGGAGCGCGGCTATGAGCTGGCGCTCATCCCCGCCGTCCCGCTGCCGCGCAAGCCCACGCCCGAGCTGATCACCGTCCCGGGCCGGCTGCGCGGCACGATCAAGGCGGCCGAGCAGATCCTGGAGCGCACCAAGGCGGACGCCGTGGTCGGCTTCGGCGGCTACGTGGCGCTGCCCGGCTATCTGGCCGCCAAGCGGCTCGGTGTGCCGATCGTGATCCACGAGGCGAACGCCCGCCCCGGCCTGGCCAACAAGATCGGCTCACGGTACGCCTCCCAGGTGGCCGTCTCCACGCCCGACAGCAAGTTGCGGGGCGCCCGCTACATCGGCATCCCGCTGCGCCGCTCCATCGCCACCCTGGACCGGGCCGCGGTGCGGCCCGAGGCGCGCGCGGCGTTCGGTCTCGACCCCAACCTGCCGACGCTGCTGGTCTCCGGCGGCTCGCAGGGCGCCCGCCGGCTCAACGAGGTGGTCCAGCAGGTCGCCCCGTGGCTTCAGCAGGCCGGGATCCAGATCCTGCACGCGGTCGGCCCGAAGAACGAACTGCCGCAGGTGCACCAGATGCCGGGGATGCCCCCGTACATCCCGGTAAGTTACCTGGACCGGATGGACCTCGCGTACGCCGCGGCCGACATGATGCTCTGCCGCGCGGGCGCGATGACCGTCGCCGAACTCTCCGCCGTCGGGCTCCCGGCCGCCTACGTCCCGCTGCCCATCGGCAACGGCGAACAGCGGCTGAACGCCCAGCCGGTGGTCAAGGCCGGCGGCGGACTGCTGGTCGACGACGCGGAACTCACCCCGGAGTGGGTGCAGCAGAATGTGCTGCCGGTGCTCGCCGACCCGCACCGGCTGTACGAGATGTCCCGCGCCGCCGGTGAGTTCGGCCGCCGGGACGCCGACGAACTCCTCGTCGGCATGGTGTACGAGGCGATCGCCGCGAACCGTGCACACCCCTAGGCACATCTGAACGGAAGGCAGGGAGCGTGGCCGGACCGACCACCGCCGAGCGCGGTGCACGCCAGCAGGAGTCGTCCGGCCCGCCCCTCCTCCGGCGGTGGCGACCGCCCAGGCTTCGTAAGATCATCATTCTTGCGCTCGTCCTCACGGCTCTGGGCGCCGGTATCGGCTGGCTGTTGTACGGCTCGCAGTGGACGCGCGTGGAGCGCGTGACCGTCTCCGGCACCCGCGTCCTGTCGCCCGCGCAGGTGCGCGACGTGGCCGACGTTCCCGCCGGAGCGCCGCTCGTGTCCGTCGACACGGACGGGATCGAGGCGCGACTGCGCCGAGAATTGCCCCGTATCGACGGGGTTCAGGTGGTCCGTTCCTGGCCTCATGACATCGGCCTGGAAGTCACCGAGCGGACGCCGGTGCTGGTGGTCGAGAGGGGCTCCGCGTTCGTGGAAGTGGACGACGAGGGTGTCCGCTTCGCCACGGTGTCGGAGGCGCCGAAAGGTGTTCCGCTCCTGCAACTGACGACGTCGCGGTCGGGTTCGGCCGCGGCCAGCCACCGCCGCTTCGGCGAGAGCCGCCTGGTGCGCGAGGCGGTCCGGGTCGCCGGCGCCGTGCCGGCCGCGGTCGCCCGCCAGACCCGGGTCGTCAAGGTCGGTTCGTACGACGACATCTCGCTGGAGTTGAGCGGCGGGCGCACCGTCGCCTGGGGGAGCGGCGAGAAGGGGCAGGCGAAGGCCCGCACGCTCACCGCTCTCATGAAAGCCGCTCCGGGCGCCCGGCACTTCGACGTCAGCGTCCCCACCGCCCCCGCGTCATCAGGGAGTTGACGCACATCCGCGCAGGCCAGCACCCTGGCTGGGCAGCGCTACGGCTGATCACATAGGGTGAAAAGAAAAACGGGAGGTTCGGCGTGTTCGTTGTACGCGCGCCACTTGTCGACTTAGTGTCCTGTTCAGAAGACTCCAGGGAACAGACACACTGGTAACCCTAAACTTCAGCGTTAGGGTTCGGGTCGGCACTACGGACCGTCCCATTCGGCATCAGTCGTCGGACCGCGGGCACCGCGGGACGACGGCACGTAATTCGAGGCGAGAGGCCTTCGACGTGGCAGCACCGCAGAACTACCTCGCAGTCATCAAGGTCATCGGTGTCGGCGGCGGTGGTGTCAATGCCATCAACCGGATGATCGAGGTCGGTCTCAAGGGCGTCGAGTTCATCGCCATCAACACCGACGCGCAGGCGCTGTTGATGAGCGACGCCGACGTGAAGCTCGACGTCGGCCGGGAACTCACCCGCGGACTCGGCGCCGGAGCCAACCCGGCCGTCGGCCGCAAGGCCGCCGAGGACCACCGCGAGGAGATCGAGGAGGTCCTCAAGGGGGCCGACATGGTCTTCGTGACGGCCGGTGAGGGCGGCGGCACCGGCACCGGCGGCGCGCCCGTCGTGGCCAACATCGCGCGCTCCCTGGGCGCCCTGACCATCGGCGTGGTCACCCGCCCGTTCACCTTCGAGGGACGGCGCCGGGCCAACCAGGCCGAGGACGGCATCGCCGAGCTCCGCGAAGAGGTCGACACCCTCATCGTCATCCCGAACGACCGGCTGCTGTCCATCTCCGACCGCCAGGTGTCGGTCCTGGACGCCTTCAAGTCGGCCGACCAGGTCCTGCTCTCCGGTGTCCAGGGCATCACCGACCTCATCACCACCCCCGGCCTCATCAACCTCGACTTCGCCGACGTCAAGTCGGTCATGTCCGAGGCCGGTTCGGCCCTGATGGGCATCGGCTCGGCCCGCGGCGACGACCGCGCGGTGGCCGCGGCCGAGATGGCGATCTCCTCGCCGCTGCTGGAGGCGTCCATCGACGGCGCCCGCGGTGTGCTGCTCTCCATCTCCGGCGGCTCCGACCTCGGCCTGTTCGAGATCAACGAGGCCGCCCAGCTGGTCAGCGAGGCCGCCCACCCCGAGGCCAACATCATCTTCGGCGCGGTCATCGACGACGCCCTGGGCGACGAGGTCCGCGTCACCGTGATCGCGGCCGGCTTCGACGGGGGCCAGCCCCCCGCCCGCCGGGACAACGTCCTCGGCTCGTCCTCCGCCAAGCGCGAGGAGCCGGCCCCCGTGCGGCAGCCCGAGTCCCGTCCGTCCTTCGGCGCCCTCGGCAGCGTCAAGCCGAAGGAGGAGCCGGAGCCCGCGCCCGAGCCGGTGAGCGAGATCCAGGCGCCGCCGCCGGTCCCGCCGTCGCGCTCCTACACGGACAGCGCGGCCGAGGAGCTGGACGTACCGGACTTCCTGAAGTGATAGGACAGCGCGACACCGCGAGCGGCGCGCACTTCGCCTTCACCGACCGGTGGGGCGGGGTGAGCGCCGTTCCGTACGAGGAGCTCAACCTGGGCGGGGCGGTCGGCGACGACCCCGAGGCGGTACGGACCAACCGGGAGCTGGCCGCCAAGTCCCTGGGACTCGACCCCGGCCGGGTCGTGTGGATGAACCAGGTGCACGGCGACGACGTGGCCGTGGTCGACGGACCCTGGGACCCCGGCACGCCCGTGCCCTCGGTCGACGCGATCGTGACCCGGCGGCGCGGCCTCGCCCTCGCCGTGCTCACCGCCGACTGCCTGCCGGTGCTGCTCGCCGACCCCGTCGCCGGGGTCGCCGCCGCGGCCCACGCGGGCCGGCCCGGCATGGTGGCGGGCGTCGTACCGGCCGCGCTGCGCGCGATGACGGAACTGGGCGCCGAGCCGGACCGGATCGTGGCCCGCACCGGACCCGCCGTGTGCGGCCGGTGCTACGAGGTGCCGGAGGCGATGCGCGCCGAGGTGGCCGCCGCCGAGCCGGAGGCGTACGCCGAGACGAGCTGGGGCACGCCCGCGGTCGACGTGGCCGCCGGCGTGCACGCCCAGCTCACCCGGCTCGGGGTGCGCGACCGGGCGCAGTCGACGGTGTGCACCCGGGAGTCGGGCGACCACTTCTCGTACCGCCGCGACCGCACCACCGGTCGGCTCGCGGGCTATGTGTGGCTGGACTGATGGGACATGACGGACCGTAAGGATGAAATCGCCGGAAATTTGGCGGCGGTGGAGGAACGTATCGGCGCCGCCTGCGCGGCCGCCGGGCGGCCGCGCGAGGAGGTGACCCTGATCGTGGTAACCAAGACGTACCCCGCGGCCGACGTGCGGATCCTGTCGGAACTCGGTGTGCGTCACGTCGCCGAGAACCGTGACCAGGACGCGGCGCCCAAGGCCGCGGAATGTTCGGATCTGCCGCTTGCGTGGCACTTCGTCGGACAGTTGCAGACCAACAAGGTGCGTTCCGTGGTCGGTTACGCGGATGTCGTACAGTCCGTCGATCGTTCCAGGCTTGTCACAACTCTCTCCCGGGAGGCCGTGCGCGCCGGGCGCGAGGTGGGCTGCCTGATCCAGGTCGCGCTCGACGCCGGCGAGAGCGCGCGGGGCGAGCGGGGCGGCGTGGCGCCGGGCGGGATCGCGGAGTTGGCGGACCTCGTGGCCGGGTCCCCGGGGCTGCGGATGGACGGGCTGATGACCGTCGCGCCGCTCACCGGGGAGTACGCGGGGCGCGAACGGGCGGCGTTCGAGCGGATGATGGATTTGTCGACTGACCTGCGCCGGACCCATCCGGCTGCCACCATGGTCTCGGCAGGGATGAGTGCGGATCTCGAGCAGGCCGTGGCCGCCGGAGCGACACATGTGCGCGTCGGCACCGCGGTACTCGGAGTCCGCCCCAGGCTCGGGTAACGTCGCCAAGAAGTCGGACCACAGCAGAAAATATGGTCATTGCCGTCGCAGGGCGGGCGTAACGACCTCGTGGATCGCGGGCACTTGGCAGTCGTCAGCCGATCCACCACAGAGCGGAGGACTCAGAGCATGGCCGGCGCGATGCGCAAGATGGCGGTCTACCTCGGCCTCGTGGAGGACGATGGGTACGACGGCCGGGGATTCGACCCCGACGACGACTTCGAACCGGAACTCGACCCGGAGCCCGAACGGGACCACCGGCGGCACGAGTCGTCGCACCAGTCCCACAGTGCACATCAGCCCCAAAGGGACGAATCGGTGCGAGTGGTGCAGCCTCCGGCACCCCGCGAGCCGGTCTCCCGCATCCCTTCGCTCCCCGCGGAATCCGGACGTCCGGCGCGCATCGCGCCCGTGGCATCCATCACACAAGAACGTCAGAGCCTGGAGAAGAACGCGCCGGTGATCATGCCCAAGGTCGTGTCGGAACGAGAGCCGTACCGGATCACCACGCTCCACCCGCGGACCTACAACGAAGCCCGTACCATCGGGGAACACTTCCGCGAAGGCACCCCCGTGATCATGAACTTGACTGAGATGGACGACACAGACGCCAAGCGACTTGTCGACTTTGCGGCGGGTTTGGTGTTTGGTCTTCACGGCAGTATCGAGCGGGTGACGCAGAAGGTCTTCCTGTTGTCTCCTGCTAACGTCGATGTCACGGCGGAGGACAAGGCCCGCATCGCAGAGGGCGGGTTCTTCAACCAGAGCTGAGACGCACGACCGGAAACAGCAGTGCAAGCATCACCGAGCAGTACCCAGAGCACGGATCAGGGGAGAGGGAAGCACGGGTCATGAGCGTGGTCCTGGATGTCGTCTACATCGCGCTGATGTGCTTCCTCATCGTGCTTATTTTCCGGTTGGTCATGGACTACGTCTTCCAGTTCGCCCGCTCATGGCAACCCGGCAAGGCGATGGTGGTCGTTCTGGAGGCCACCTACACTGTCACCGATCCACCGCTCAAGCTTCTGCGGCGGTTCATCCCGCCGCTGCGTCTCGGGGGCGTGGCGCTCGACCTGTCCTTCTTCGTACTGATGATCATCGTCTACATCCTGATCTCGATCGTGAGCCGGCTGTGAGCGATGTGAACTACGGTCTTGCCGAATGCCGACGACTACGTTGAGGTGAAGAGATGCCGTTGACCCCCGAGGACGTGCGGAACAAGCAGTTCACGACCGTCCGCCTCCGAGAAGGCTATGACGAGGACGAGGTCGATGCCTTCCTCGATGAGGTCGAAGCCGAGCTGACCCGTCTGCTCCGCGAGAACGAGGACCTGCGCGCCAAGCTGGCCGCGGCCACCCGCGCCGCCGCCCAGAACCAGCAGAACATGCGCAAGCCTCCGGAGGGGCAGGACCAGCAGCAGGGTATGCCTCAGCAGGGCGGTATGCCGCAGCAGGGTATGCCTCAGCAGGGTGGTATGCCGCAGCAGGGTATGCCCCAGCAGGGTGGCATGCCGCAGCAGGGTATGCCCCAGCAGGGTGGCATGCCCCAGCAGGGTATGCCCCAGCAGGGCATGCCGCAGCAGGGCATGCGCGGTCCCGGCGCTCCCGTACCCGCCGGCATATCGGGCCCGCCGCAGCAGCAGATGGGTGGCCCCATGGGTGGCCCGCCCCAGCTGCCGAGCGGTGCGCCGCAGCTGCCCGCCGGTCCCGGCGGTCAGGGTCCGCAGGGTCCCGGCCCGATGGGCCAGGGGCCGATGCAGGGTCAGATGGGCCCGGGTCCCATGGGCGGTCCGATGGGTGGTCCCGGTATGCCCGGCCAGGGCCCCGGTGGCGACAGCGCCGCGCGCGTTCTGTCGCTGGCCCAGCAGACCGCCGACCAGGCGATCGCGGAGGCCCGTTCCGAGGCCAACAAGATCGTCGGTGAGGCTCGTTCGCGCGCCGAGGGCCTGGAGCGGGACGCCCGCGCCAAGGCCGACGCGCTGGAGCGGGACGCCCAGGAGAAGCACCGCGTCGCGATGGGCTCGCTGGAGTCCGCCCGCGCCACGCTGGAGCGCAAGGTCGAGGACCTGCGCGGCTTCGAGCGGGAGTACCGCACGCGCCTGAAGTCCTACCTGGAGTCGCAGCTGCGTCAGCTGGAGACCCAGGCGGACGACTCGCTCGCCCCGCCGCGCACGCCGGCGACCGCGTCCCTCCCGCCGTCCCCGGCGCCCTCCATGGCCCCGGCCGGCGCGAGTGCCCCGTCCTACGGCGGCAGCCAGGCGATGGGCGGCGCCCCCTCACCGGCCGCTCCCTCCTACGGCAGTCAGCAGCAGATGTCCCCGGCGATGACCCAGCCGATGGCTCCGGTGCGGCCGCAGGGCCCGTCGCCGATGGGTCAGGCTCCCTCGCCGATGCGCGGTTTCCTCATCGACGAGGACGACAACTGACGGCACGTAGTACGGCGTAGACATCGGCGGCGTTCAGGGCGGGGCCCCGGATCGGTATCCGGGGCCCCGCCCTTTTGCTACGCGTGTTCACGGTATATGCCGTAAGTGCGCGCGTGTGGGTGCAGTTGTGTGGGTGTACGCAACGCCGGAGGTCAGGGCCCGCCAGGATTTTCCTGGCGGGCCCTGACCTCCGGGCGAGCGCTACGCCTTGCGCAGTCGGAAGGTGAGCGTCAGGGGTTCGTCCGTGAACGGGGCGCCGAAGCCCCCGTCCGCCTCGCCCTGGGCGAAGTCCGTCGCCAGGACCTCGTCGGCGATCAGCGTGGCGTGGTCGGTGAGGGCGGCGATCGTCGCCGGGTCCGTCGCCGTCCAGCGCAGTGCGATGCGGTCGGCCACGTCGAGGCCGCTGTTCTTGCGGGCCTCCTGGATCAGGCGGATCGCGTCCCGGGCGAGGCCCGCGCGGCGGAGCTCCTCGGTGATCTCCAGGTCGAGGGCGACCGTGGCACCCGAGTCCGACGCCACCGACCAGCCCTCGCGCGGGGTCTCCGTGATGATGACCTCGTCCGGTGCCAGGGTGATCGTCTCGCCGTCGACCTCGACCGACGCCGTGCCCTCGCGCAGGGCGAGGGAGAGCGCGGCCGCGTCGGCGTTCGCCACGGCCTTGGCGACGTCCTGGACGCGCTTGCCGAACCGCTTGCCCAGCGCACGGAAGTTGGCCTTGGCCGTGGTGTCGACCAGGGAGCCGCCGACCTCGCTCAGCGAGGCGAGCGACTCGACGTTCAGCTCCTCCGTGATCTGGGTGTGCAGTTCGGGGGAGAGGGCGTCGAAACCGGTCACGGCGATCAGCGCCCGCTTCAGCGGCTGACGCGTCTTGACGCCCGACTCCGCGCGCGTGGCGCGGCCCAGCTCCACCAGGCGGCGCACCAGCACCATCTGCTTCGACAGCTCGGGATCGATGGCGGTCAGGTCCGCCTCCGGCCAGGAGGACAGGTGCACCGACTCCGGCGCTCCGGGCGTGACCGGCACGATCAGGTCCTGCCAGACCCGCTCGGTGATGAACGGGGTCAGCGGCGCCATCAGCTTCGTGACCGTCTCGACGACCTCGTGCAGCGTGCGCAGCGCCGCCTTGTCGCCCTGCCAGAAGCGGCGCCGGGAGCGGCGCACGTACCAGTTGGACAGGTCGTCGACGAACGCCGACAGCAGCTTGCCGGCGCGCTGGGTGTCGTACACCTCCAGGGAACGGGTCACCTGGTCGGTCAGCGCGTGCAGCTCGGACAGCAGCCAGCGGTCGAGCAGCGGGCGGTCGGCCGGGGCCGGGTCGGCCTCGGACGGGGCCCAGCTCGACGTGCGGGCGTACAGGGCCTGGAAGGCGACCGTGTTCCAGTAGGTGAGGAGCGTCTTGCGGACGACCTCCTGGATGGTGCCGTGACCGACGCGGCGGGCCGCCCACGGGGAGCCGCCGGCCGCCATGAACCAGCGGACCGCGTCCGCGCCGTGCTGGTCCATGAGCGGGATCGGCTGGAGGATGTTGCCCAGGTGCTTGGACATCTTCCGGCCGTCCTCGGCGAGGATGTGACCGAGGCAGACGACGTTCTCGTACGACGACTTGTCGAACACCAGGGTGCCGACCGCCATCAGCGTGTAGAACCAGCCCCGGGTCTGGTCGATGGCCTCGCTGATGAACTGCGCCGGGTAGCGGGACTCGAAGAGTTCCTTGTTCTTGTACGGGTAGCCCCACTGCGCGAACGGCATGGAACCCGAGTCGTACCAGGCGTCGATGACCTCCGGCACGCGTGTCGCCGTCTTCTGGCACTGCGGGCAGGCGAAGGTGACCTCGTCGATGTACGGGCGGTGCGGGTCGAGGCCGGACTGGTCGGTGCCGGTCAGCTCGGTCAGCTCGGCGCGGGAGCCGGCGACCGTGAGGTGGTCGTCCTCGCAGCGCCAGATCGGCAGCGGGGTGCCCCAGTAGCGGTTGCGGGACAGGGCCCAGTCGATGTTGTTGTTCAGCCAGTCGCCGAAGCGGCCGTGCTTGACCGTGTCCGGGTACCAGTTGGTCCGCTCGTTCTCCGCCAGGAGGCGGTCCTTGACGGCCGTGGTGCGGATGTACCAGGACGGCTGCGCGTAGTAGAGCAGCGCGGTGTGGCAGCGCCAGCAGTGCGGGTAGCTGTGCTCGTACGGCAGGTGCTTGAAGAGCAGGCCGCGCTCGCCGAGGTCCTCGGTGAGCTTCTCGTCGGCCTTCTTGAAGAAGGCGCCGCCGACGAGGGGCAGGTCCTCCTCGAAGGTGCCGTCCGGGCGGACCGGGTTGACCACCGGCAGGCCGTAGGAGCGGCACACCTTGAGGTCGTCCTCACCGAAGGCGGGGGACTGGTGGACCAGGCCGGTGCCGTCCTCGGTGGTGACGTACTCGGCGTTGACGACGAAGTGGGCCTCGCTCGGGAACTCCACCAGCTCGAAGGGGCGCTGGTACGTCCAGCGCTCCAGCTCGGCGCCGGTGAAGCTCTGCCCGGTGGTCTGCCAGTCCTCGCCGAGGGCCTTCTCGACCAGCGGCTCGGCGACCACGAGCTGCTCCTCGCCGTCGGTCGCGACGACGTAGGTGACCTCGGGGTGGACGGCGACGGCCGTGTTGGAGACGAGGGTCCACGGGGTGGTCGTCCACACCAGGAGCGCGGCGCGGCCGGCCAGCGGGCCGGAGGTCAGGGGGAAGCGGACGTAGACGGAGGGGTCGACGACCGTCTCGTAGCCCTGGGCCAGCTCGTGGTCGGACAGACCGGTGCCGCAGCGGGGGCACCAGGGGGCGACGCGGTGGTCCTGGACCAGCAGGCCCTTCTTGAAGATCTCCTTCAGCGACCACCAGACCGACTCGATGTACTCGGGCTCCATGGTCACGTACGCCTCGTCGAGGTCGACCCAGTAGCCCATGCGGGTGGTCAGCTCGGAGAAGGCGTCGGTGTGGCGGAGCACGGACTCGCGGCACTTGGCGTTGAACTCGGCGATGCCGTACGCCTCGATGTCCTTCTTGCCGGAGAAGCCCAGCTCCTTCTCCACCGCCAGCTCCACCGGCAGGCCGTGGCAGTCCCAGCCGGCCTTGCGGGCCACGTGGTAGCCGCGCATGGTGCGGAAGCGGGGAAAGACGTCCTTGAAGACGCGCGCCTCGATGTGGTGGGCGCCCGGCATGCCGTTCGCGGTGGGGGGGCCTTCGTAGAACACCCACTCGGGGCGGCCCTCGGACTGCTCCAGGCTCTTGGCAAAGATCTTCTGCTCGCGCCAGAAGTCGAGCACGGCGTGCTCAAGGGCGGGCAGGTCGACCTGGGCGGGCACCTGTCGGTACGTCGTCATCGATCTTCCTCCGGCGGACTTGCTGCCTTCCGTCCGGAGGGACGAGAGCTACGTTTCCGTACGCCGCCTTCGGCGCGCTCCCGCGGTACCACCCTCCTTGGCCCGCCGACGCACTGCCGTGCCTCGGTGAGCCCCCTCATTGGGGCCGCGATGCCGGTTCTACCGGCCCTGCCACTGGGGCGGGGCTTTCTTCCGGCGGCTCCGGGGTGATCTTCACGTCGCGCTCGCCCCCGGGCTTCCACCGTCCCCGGGTCGCTCTGGGCTGCGTACGCCGCTACTCGTCCCCATCCACGCTTTTCGCTCCGCCCAGTGTACGGCGCGGGGCGGACGGCGGCCGACCGGATTTCCGGAGGGGGGTGGGGCAGGAGGAGTCGGTGTAATATAACCCGATTGGTCAGTGATGTTACTTTGGATCCTCTGATGTCCGGCTCGGCGGATTACCCGGCGGGGAGCTGGGCACAACGCATGCATGCCGGCCGCGTGGCGGCCGCGGGGCGGGCGATTCGGGCGGCGTGCCCCGTTGCCGTGGGACCTGAGTCGATTTATCGTCCCAGCACGATTTCGCGTGCAAGATCACAATATGTGAAGGGGCCGCGGCCATGGTGGCGAACAAGACCGCCGTACAGCAGTCGGCGTCCGGTGGGTCCGCGCGCGCCTCCGGCGGTGCGGTCACGGGAGCGGCCAAGGGGTCGGACGGCGAGAAGAGCACGCAGGGGGTGGCGTCGGCCGCGAAGCGTGCGGTGGGCAAGGCGGTGCGCAAGGTGCGGGGGGCGCCCGCGGCAGCGCCTGCCAAGAAGGTGGTGGCCGAGAAGGCCGAGAAGGCCGAGAAGGCGGTGGCCGAGAAGGCGGTCGGGAAGAAGGCCGCCGCCGAGGTGGCTGCCGCCAAGAAGACCGCCGCCAAGAAAGCAGTCGCCAAGAAGGTCGCCGTCGGGGAGCCTGCCACCAAGGGGCCCGCCGTCAAGAAGTCCGTCGTGAAGAAGACCGTCGCCAAGAAGGCTGTCGCCGAGAAGACCGTCGCCAAGAAGGCTGTCGCCGAGGAGGCCGTCGCAAAGAAGACCGTTGCCGAGAAGGCCGCGGCGGCGGAGGCCCCGAGGAAGAAGGCGGCGGCGGAGGCCCCGAGGAAGAAGGCGGCGGCTGGGGAGGGCGCCGCGCAGAAGGCGGTGTCGGCCAAGAAGGCGGGGGCCGAGAAGCCGGTCCCGGGCAAGAAGGCCGTAGCCGCCAAGAAGGCGGCGTCCGGGAAGGGAGCCTCGGCGGAGAAGGCCGTGGCGATGGAGGCGGCCGGGGGAAAGAGGACGGCGTCCGGCAGGGATGCCGAGCACAAGACGGCTGCCGGGCACAAGAAGGTGACGGTCGGGGAGGGGGCTGCCGGGAAGGGGGTGTCGGCCAGGAAGGCTCCGCCCGCCAAGAAGTCGGCGGCGGGCGAGGAGGCGGTGTCCAGGGGGAAGGGGGAGGAGGCCGTCGTGGAGAGGCCTGTTGAGGCGGGGACCGTGGCGCCGGAGGCGGGCGGTGCGGGGGAGGGGGAGCGCGCCCAGGAGGGGGCGGGCGGGAGTACGGGCAAGAAGGCGGGCGCGGCGCGGGCCGCGAAGCAGACGGGAGCCACGACGGTGGTTGCGAAGAAGACCCCTGGGCAGGCCACGACGGCGAAGACCGCCGTACCCAAGGCACGCGTCGCCGCGGCGGAGCCGGGCGACCTCGCGGTGCGCCCCGGTGAGGACCCCTGGACCCCGGACGAGGTCGCGGAGGCCCGCGGGGAGCTGGCGTCCGAGACGGAGCGGCTGAGCACCGAGATCGCCAACGCGGAGGCCTCCCTGGCCGGCCTGATGCGGGACTCCGGCGACGGCGCCGGCGACGACCAGGCCGACACCGGCGCCAAGAACATCACGCGCGAGCACGAACTGGCCCTCGCCGCCAACGCACGGGAGATGCTCACCCAGACCGAGCACGCCCTGCAACGCCTCGACGCCGGCACGTACGGCCTCTGCGAGAACTGCGGCAACCCCATCGGCAAGGCCCGTATGCAGGCCTTTCCGCGGGCCACGCTGTGCGTCGAGTGCAAGCAGAAGCAGGAGCGCCGGTACTGACCGGCCCCGATGCCGCCGAATGCCTCCTGAGCACGTGCGTCGTCCACGGCGTGCCGTACCCTCGTGCTCAGTCAGGCACCTAGGTCGAGGGACTCACGTGGCAGAGGCGGAGCGCATCATCGGTACGCCGGGCAGCCCGGACGCGGCGCGGGCCGGGCAGCAGCGGCCCGGCGACGACGCCGCGCCGCAGGAACGGTCCGGCGCCGAGGCGGCACGGAGCCCGGCCGACGGGTCCGGCACGGACGCGGTGGACACGGTGGACGCCCCGGCCGAGCGGCCCCGGGGCCGGCGCCGGATCGCCGTGCTGTTCGCGGTCGCCGGATTCGCGTACGCCCTCGATCTGATCAGCAAGATGATCGTGGTCGCCAAGCTGGAGCACCACGAGCCGGTCGAGATCATCGGGGACTGGCTGCGCTTCGAGGCCATCCGCAACGCGGGCGCCGCGTTCGGCTTCGGCGAGGCCTTCACCGTGATCTTCACGGTGATCGCGGCGGCGGTGATCGTGGTGATCGCGCGGCTCGCCCGCAAGCTGTACAGCCTGCCCTGGGCGATCGCCCTGGGCCTGCTGCTCGGCGGCGCGCTCGGCAACCTCACCGACCGGATCTTCCGCTCCCCGGGCGTCTTCGAGGGCGCGGTCATCGACTTCATCGCACCCAAGCACTTCGCCGTCTTCAACCTCGCCGACTCGGCGATCGTGTGCGGCGGCATCCTGATCGTGCTGCTGTCCTTCAAGGGCCTCGACCCGGACGGCACGGTCCACAAGGACTGACCGCCGGACGGCCGGGCGCGGGCTGGCGTACGGCGGTGTCGGACCCGTCCGGCATACTCGACGGGTGAGCACGATTCCCGAGATCCGTACCCTGCCCGTGCCGGACGGCCTGGAGGGCGAGCGCGTCGACGCCGCCATCTCCCGCATGTTCGGCTTCTCCCGCACGAAGGCCGCGGAGCTCGCCGCGGCGGGCAAGGTGCTGGTCGACGGCACGGCGGTCGGCAAGTCCGAGCGGGTGCGCGGCGGCGCCTGGCTGGAGGTCGAGATGCCGCAGGCGGCCCCGCCGGTACAGGTGGTGGCCGAGCCGGTCGAGGGCATGGAGATCGTGCACGACGACGAGGACGTGGTCGTCATCGTCAAGCCGGTCGGCGTGGCCGCGCACCCCTCCCCCGGCTGGACCGGGCCGACGGTCATCGGCGGCCTGGCGGCGGCCGGGTACCGGATCTCCACGTCCGGCGCGGCCGAGCGGCAGGGCATCGTGCACCGGCTCGACGTCGGCACCTCGGGGCTGATGGCGGTCGCCAAGTCCGAGCGCGCGTACACCTCGCTCAAGCGGCAGTTCAAGCAGCGCACGGTCGACAAGCGGTACCACACCCTCGTCCAGGGCCACCCCGACCCGACCAGCGGCACCATCGACGCGCCCATCGGCCGTCACCCCAGCCACGACTACAAGTGGGCGGTCACCGCCGACGGCAAGCCGTCCGTCACGCACTACGACCTGATCGAGGCGTTCCGCGCGGCCTCGCTGCTCGACGTGAAGCTGGAGACGGGCCGTACCCACCAGATCCGGGTGCACATGGCCGCCCACCGCCACCCCTGCGTCGGCGACCTGACGTACGGCGCCGACCCGACGCTCGCCAAGCGGCTGCGGCTGACCCGGCAGTGGCTGCACGCCGTGCGGCTGGGCTTCGAGCACCCCGGGGACGGCGAGTGGGTGGAGTTCGCCTGCGACTACCCGGACGATCTGCAGGACGCGTTGGACAAGGTGCGTGAGGAGACCTACGGATGAGCGCCGGGTACGTCGTGCGGGTCGCCGAGGAGGAGCCCGACCGCCAGGCGTGCTTCGCCGTGCGCAAGGAGGTCTTCGTCGCCGAGCAGGGCGTACCGGAGGACGTGGAGTACGACGCCCACGACGCGACCGCGCTGCATGTGCTGGCCGTGCGCGCGGACGGCGTGCCGCTCGGGACCGGGCGGCTGCTGTACGGTCCCGCGGCGGCGGCCAGGACCGGGGGCGACCCGGAGGTGGGGTCGCTCGGGCGGCTCGCGGTGACGCGGGAGTCCCGGGGGCTCGGTGTCGGGGGCGCGCTGGTGCGGGCCATCGAGGACGCGGCCCGCGTGCGCGGCTTGGCGGCCGTCGATCTGCACGCGCAGACGCACGCGCTGGGTTTCTACGAGCGGCTGGGGTATGTGGCGTACGGGCCGGAGTTCTCCGACGCGGGGATGGCGCACCGGGCGATGCGGCGCTCGCTCCGGCGTCCGGCGCGGGGCGGACCGCTCGGCGGGCTTGAGCGGTCGGCCGGGGGTTGACCGTTCGTCAGGTGTGAGCGGCCGGTCGGGGTTGGCCGTTCGGCACCTGTGAGCGGTTGGCGGGGGGTTGACCGTTCGGTGGGGGTTCGACCGTCCAGAGCTCGGAGTGCTGACCGTGGATCAGTTGGCCCTGTTGTTCGTGCTGCTGCTCGGGGCCGTGGTGAGCGTCCCGGTCGGGGACCGGCTGCGGTTGCCGGCGCCGGTGCTGATGACCCTGCTGGGCATCGTGCTGGCGCTGCTCGACTTCGTGCCGAACGTCGACATCCCGCCGGATCTGATCCTGCCGCTGCTGCTGCCGCCGTTGCTCTACGCCGCCGTGCGGCGCACCTCCTGGCGGCAGTTCGCGGCCAACGTCCGGCCGATCCTCCTGCTGGCCGTGGCGCTGGTGTTCGTCACCACGATGTGTGTGGCCGCCGTCGCCCACGCGATCGTGCCCGGGCTGCCGGTCGCCGCCGCCGTGGCGCTCGGGGCGCTGGTCGCCCCGCCCGATCCGGTCGCCGCCACCGCCGTAGCGGGGCAGCTGGGCCTGCCCCGGCGGCTGGTGTCGATCCTGGAGGGCGAAGGGCTGTTCAACGACGTGACGGCCATCGTGCTCTACCACGTGGCGATCGCGGCGGCCGTGAGCGGCACGTTCTCCCCGTGGCAGGCCGGCGGGCAGCTGGTGCTGTCCGCCGTGGTCGCGGTGGCCGTCGGACTCGCGCTCGGCTGGGGCGCGAACCGGCTGATGGACGTGCTCGGCGACGCCACCCTCCAGATCAGCCTGACGCTGCTGGTGCCGTACGCCGCCTATGTGCTGGCCGAGGAGCTGCACGGCTCCGGGGTGCTCGCCGTGCTCACCACCGCGCTGTTCCTCGCCGAGTACGCCAGTGACCCCGACGACGTGATGACGCGGCTCGCCGGGCACACCTTCTGGGACATCGTGGACACGCTCGTCACCGGGGTCGCGTTCGGGCTGATCGGACTGGAGCTGCACAACGCGATCCGGACCGCGTCCGGGCGGTGGGGCGAACTGCTGGGGTGGTCGGCGGCGATCGTGGGGGTCGTCGTACTGGTGCGGCTGCTGTGGCTGTTGCCGGCCACCTGGCTCACCCAGCGGCTGCACGCCCGGCGGGACTACGACGAGGAGATCCCGACGAGCTGGCGCGAGACCGTGGTGATGTGGTGGTCGGGGATGCGGGGGGTGGCGTCCGTGGCGCTGGCGCTGGCGATTCCGCGGGAGACGGAGAGCGGGGCGCCCTTCCCGCACCGGGACGAGATCGTGTTCCTCGCGTTCGCGGTGATCATGGTGACGCTGGTGGTGCAGGGGCTGAGCCTGCCGTGGCTGGTACGGCGGCTGGGAGTGCGGGCGGACACGGCGCGCGAGAAGGAGTCCGAGCGGGCGCTGGCGGTGCGGGCCGCGAAGGCGGCGAAGCGCCGGCTGCGGGAGATCGAGGAGGGGGAGGAGCTGCCGGACGAGGTGTCCGAGCGGATGCTGCGGTGGGCGTCGGACATCGGGTGGCGGATCAGTCCGGAGCTGGGGGCAGACGAGCGGCGCGAGGGGCACGAGCGGCGGGTGCGGCGGGTGCGGCGGCTGCGGCGGATCGAGGGGGAGATGCTGAGTGCGGCGCGGCACGAGGTGCTGGCCGCGCGGAGTGAGGTGGGGGCCGATCCGGAGGTGGTGGACCGGGTGCTGCGGCAGCTGGACGTCCGCAGTCTGCGATGAGCGGGGTTTCCTCTCCCACCCGCGCACCACCCGTTTCGGGCCGGGCAGGAGGCGGGCGTCGCCCGCGGGGACCGGGCGCCGTAGGCGGGGACCGGGCGCCGTAGGCGGCTGCCCGCCGTCGTGGGTGCGTGGGGACCCGGTGTCGTGGCCGCGCGGGTGCGCGGGGCCCCCGATGCGGTGGCGGTGGCGCGGGTGTGGGGGAGGCCCGGCGTCGTGAGGTGCGGGTGCGTACGGGCAGCGCCGACGGCGTGCCGCTCGCGGTCGCGTGCCGTACCTGGGTCCCGGCGCCGTGGTGGCGGGCGGGAGGGGAGAGGGGTCAGCCTCGGTCCGGCCTCGGGGTCTCGACGGCTCGGCGGGGTGCCGTGCCGTCGGGGGAGCGGCGGTGGCCGTTGGGGCCGGGGGCAAGGGTCGCGTCCGCCGTGTTGACCCGGGGGAGAGCGTACGGGTGTTCCTTGATCAGCCAGGCGATCATCCGCTCGCGGACCGTGACCCGTGCCGTCCAGACGTCGTCCGCGTCCTTCGCCGTCAGCAGGGCCCGCACCTCCATGGTGTTGGGCGTGGTGTCCGTCACGTCCAGGCCGTAGGCGCGGCCGTCCCAGGCGGGGCACTCGCGCAGGATGTCGCGGAGCCGGTCGCGCATCGCGGCCACCGGGGCCGTGTGGTCGAGGTGCCAGTACACGACGCCGGTCATCTGCGGGGTGCCGCGCGACCAGTTCTCGAACGGCTTGGACGTGAAGTACGACACCGGCATCGTGACCCGGCGCTCGTCCCAGGTGCGGACCGTGAGGTACGTCAGCGTGATCTCGTCGACGGTGCCCCATTCGCCGTCGACCACGACCGTGTCCCCGATGCGCACCATGTCGCCGAACGCGATCTGCAGGCCCGCGAACATGTTGCTCAGCGTCGACTGCGCGGCCACACCGGCGACGATGCCGAGGATGCCGGCCGAGGCCAGCAGGGAGGCGCCCGCGGCGCGCATCGCCGGGAACGTCAGCAGCATCGACGCGATGGCCATCACCCCGACGATCGCCGTGACCACCCGTGTGATCAGCGTCACCTGGGTGCGGACCCGGCGGACCCGGGCCGGGTCGCGCCGGGCACGGCCGTTGGCGTACCGCGAGTAGGACGTCTCGACGACCGCCGCCGCGATCCGGATCACCAGCCAGGCGGCCGATCCGATCAGGACCAGCGTGAGCGTCCGTCCGACGCCGACGTGGTGGTCCTGGAGCAGCTGGGCCTCGTCGTACGACCCTCGCAGGGTGGCCGCGCACAGCACCAGTTGGTAGGGGATGCGGCCGCGGCGCAGCAGGCCCCACAGCGGGGTCTCCGGGTGTCGTTCGTCGGCCTTGCGCAGCAGCCGGTCCGTGGCCCAGCCGATGACCAGGCCGAGCAGGATCGAGCCGCCGATGACTATCAGGGGGCGGAGCAGGTTCTCCATGCCCTCGAACGTAACCAGTCACGGGGGGCAGTGAACATGTGACTTCGCGGCGGATCGGGGTAGTGCCCCCGGCCTGCGATGTCGTACCCGGCTGGCACCATGGCCCCATGAACGTCATGCTGTTTCACTCGACCTACGGCCTCGGGCCGGCGGTGCGCGCCGCGGCGGACCGGCTGCGCGCGGCCGGCCACGAGGTGTGGACGCCGGACCTCTTCGACGGGCGCACGTTCGAGACGGTCGAGGAGGGCCTGGAGTTCGAGGAGGAGCTCGGCAAGGACGAGCTGCTGAAGCGGGCCGTGCTGGCCGCCGCGCCCTACTCGGAGCGGGGACTGGTGTACGCCGGTTTCTCGCTCGGCGCCTCGGTCGCGCAGACCCTCGCGCTGGGCGACGACAGGGCGCGCGGACTGCTGCTCCTGCACGGCACGTCGGACCTGGCGCCGAACGCCTCGGTGGACGGCCTGCCGGTGCAGCTGCACGTCGCCGAGCCGGACGTGTTCGAGACGGACGACTGGCTGAGCGCCTGGTACCTGCAGATGCGCCGGGCCGGTGCGGACGTGGAGGTCTACCGGTACGCCGGGGCGGGTCACCTGTACACCGACCCCGAACTGCCGGACTACGACGAGGAGGCGGCCGAGGCCACCTGGCGGGTGGCGCTCGGCTTCCTCGACAGCCTCTGAACCGCGGTCGTCGGCCGGTGGCTACACCGGGTCGTACGTCCGCTCGACCTGCTGCGTGCCGCTGCGCGTGCGGTAGGAGCGGCTCCAGGAGGCGGTCGCCCCGGGCTCGGTGCGGTCGGAGAGGACGTAGTAGTCCATCTGCGCGCGCTCGGCGGTGATGTCCAGGACGCCGTAGCCGTGCCGGTCGGTGTCGACCCAGTGGACGTGCCGGTTGGCCGCGCGGATCACCGGCGAGGCGAGGGCGGAGACGGTTCCCTCGGCGACCTGCACCAGGTCGTCGAGGTTGTCGGAGGTGACCGAGGCGACCACGAACTCGGTGGCGGCGGACGCCGACAGCGGGTAGGTCCCGGCGTTCACCGGCACGTCGTTGGCCCACGCCATGTGGATGTCGCCGGTGAGGAAGACCGTGTTGCGGATCGCGTTCGACCGCAGGTGGGCGAGGAGTTCGCGGCGGTCGTCGGTGTAGCCGTCCCACTGGTCGGTGTTGACGGCCAGGCCTTCCTGGGGCAGGCCGAGCAACTGGGCCAGCGGCTTCAGCAGCTCGGCGGAGAGCGAGCCGACGGCGAACGGCGCGATCATCACCGAGTTGCCGACCAGCCGCCAGGTGGTGTCGGAGGACGCCAGGCCCGCCTTCAGCCAGTCGAGCTGGGCGCGCCCGGTGAGGGTGCGGTCCGGGTCGTCCACGTCGCCGTCGCCGAGGGATGCCTGCTGCGAGCGGAACGAGCGCAGGTCGAGCAGGGAGAGGTCGGCGAGCTTGCCGAAGCGCAGCCGGCGGTAGGTGGTGCCGGCGACGGCCGGGCGCACCGGCATCCACTCGAAGTAGGCCTGCTTGGCGGCGGCCTGACGGGCGGACCAGGCGCCCTCCGCGCCCTCGGTGTGGTTCTCGGCGCCGCCGGACCAGGAGTCGTTGGCCATCTCGTGGTCGTCCCAGATCGCGACGACCGGGGCGGCGGCGTGCAGCGCCTGGAGGTCGGGGTCGGTCTTGTAATGGCCGTGCCGGACGCGGTAGTCGGCGAGGGAGACGATCTCGTGCGCGGGGGCGTGCGAGCGCACGGAGGTGCCCCGGGTGCCGTACTCGCCGGCGCCGTACTCGTAGAGGTAGTCGCCGAGGTGCAGCCAGGCGTCCAGGTCGCCGCGGGCGGCGAGATGGCGGTACGCGGCGAAGTACCCCGCCTCCCAGTTGGCGCAGGAGACGACGCCGAAGCGGAGGCCCGGGACCGCCGCGTCGGCGGCGGGGGCGGTGCGGGCGCGGCCGGCCGGGGAGTCGGTGCCGCCGGCCGAGAAGCGGAACCAGTAGTCGGTGGCGGGCGCGAGGCCGCGGACGTCGGCCTTGACCGTGTGGTCGGAGGCGGCGGTGGCGACGGTGGAGCCCCTGGCCACGACGTGCGTGAACGCCCTGTCGGTGGCCACGGTCCAGCTGACCTCGGTGTCCGGGCCGAGCCCGGAGCCGGGCGTCGCCTCGGCGGTGGGCGTCACCCGGGTCCACAGCAGGATGCCGTCCGGGAGCGGGTCACCGGAGGCTGTGCCGTGCAGGAAGGCGGGGGTCTCGGCGGCCGCGCGGGCGGGCAGGGCGCCGGCCAGCGGGGCGGCGAGCACGGCTCCGGCGGCGGCCGCCTTGACGACCGTACGGCGGCGCGGAGCGGGGATGTCGGGGCTGGTGTGGGATCTGTGGCGACTGGTCACGGGCGATGAGATTACTGAGCGGTAGCGCTTTCGGTAAGGGACGCGTACGGCAGGAGCGGGCGAACTCGCAAGAGTTCGCCCGCTCTTCCGCCGCGCTTCCGTACGGCGTCACCGCCTGACGGAGCGTCGCTCCGTGACCGTGTTGCTCCGGGAGCGTGTTGCACCCTGGGCTTGTTGCTCCGTGAGCTTGTCACTTCGCGACCGCGTCACTTCGCGACCGCGTCACTTCGGCCGCGTTACTCGGTGACGCCCGCGTCCTTGAGAGCCGTCTCCCACTCGGCGACGGTGCTCGGGTTCTCGATCACCTTGTCGTTGATCTTTATGGTCGGGGTCGACGTGACGTCCTTCGTGTCGTCGAAGGAGTCGCTCATCTTCACCGCCCAGGCGTCGTAGGTGCCCTGCTCGACGGCGTCCTGGAACTTCTTGTTGTTCTTCAGCGCGTCCACCGTGTCCGCCACCTCGATCAGGTAGCTGTCCTCGGCGAACTCGTCGCTGGACTCCTCCGGGTGGTACTCCGCCGAGTACAGCGCGGTCTTGTACTCCAGGAACGCCTCGGGGCTGACGTTCAGCGCGGCGCCGAGCGCGCTCAGGGCGTTCTTGGAGCCCTCGCCGCCGAGGTTGCCGTCGAGGAAGGTGCCGAGGGTGAAGGAGAGCTTGTAGTCGCCGTCCTCCATGCCCTTGTTGACGGTCTCGCCGACGGTCTGCTCGAAGGAGGCACAGGCCGGGCAGCGCGGGTCCTCGTAGAGGTGGACGACGTTGTCGGACGTGGAGTCGCCGAGCAGGACGGTGGTGCCGTTCTCGCCGGAGGTGTTGGCCGGGGCGACGACCGTGGCGTCGGCGGCCGCCTCCCAGGCGGTCGGCTCGCCGGACCGCACGACGGCGTAACCGATGCCGCCGGCCACCGCGAGGACGCCGACGACCGAGCAGGCGACGACGATCTGACGCTTGACCTTGGCCCGCTTGGCGTCACGCTCGCGCTCGGCCCGCAGCCGCTCTCGGGCCGCGTTCTTCGCCGCCTGGCTGTTCCGCTTGCTCATGGTGATATCTCCGTGTGGGACGCGCACATGTCGTACGCGGGATACGTGTGAGGGATGTGGGTCGTGCTCGGGGCGCCGTGCTCGGGCGGCGGTCCGGGTGCCGCTCAGGTCCGGGGCCGCTCGGCCGGCGGCCGGCGGTGGGCCGTTCAGACGGCCGGAGCGAGGGAGCACGGCGGGCCACGCCGTCCCAGGGAGTGGGTCAGGAGCAGGTCGCGCGCGGGTGCCGTACGGCGCGCGGGGCGGGGCAGCCGGGGGGCCGGTGCCGCGGGCCGGACCGTCCGGGCGGCGACCGCCAGCAGCAGCGGCCGGAACGTGGTCGCGGCCACCGCGCTCAGCAGCTGGGCCAGGGCCCGCTCGCCGCGGCGCAGCCAGGCCGCCGCCATGAGGCCCACGCCGACGTGGACGCCGAGCAGCAGCCAGGCGGTCCCCGGGTGCGCGTGCGCGAGGACGGCGGCAAGCCGGTCGGTGCCGGTGGTGCCCGCCATCCGCGCCAGCGGCGTGCCCACCTCGCCGCCGCCGCAGAGCACGTCCAGGCCGACCGAGCGCAGCGGGCCCGCGACCGGGCCGCCCGTCCGGCCGTAACAGGCGTGCTGGCCGGCGGTGAACACCGTGTCGGCGGCCAGCTCCAGCGGGATCAGCAGCGCGGCGATCCGGCCGAAGCCGCGCTCCCGGCCGGCCAGGGCGTACGCGATGACGAACACGGCGGCGGCGATCGCCGCGACCGTGCCCAGCGGCAGCGGGACCCGGGACAGCAGCACGTGCGACGCGGTGCTGAGCGTCACGACGATCGCCGTGAACAGCGCCGCGCGTACGGCTCTGAGCTGTGTCCCGGATATGTCCATAGCGGGGAGAGTGTGTCACGGACTCCGGTAAGCGACCCCTAAAGAGTCGCTGTGAAGTCCTGGGGCGGCCGGTGGACGGTCACAGGCCGGGGATCCGGCCGTTGCGGAAGAGGTCGACGAAGATCTGGTGGTCGGCACGCGCGCGTGCGCCGTAGGTGTGTGCGAAGTCGACCAGGAGCGGCGCGAGGCCGTCCTCGTCGCCCGCGAGGGCCGCGTCGATCGCCCGCTCCGTGGAGAACGGCACCAGCTCGGAGTGGCCGGACTCGTCGTCGGCGGCCGCGTGCATGGTGGCCGTGGCCCGGCCCAGGTCGGCGACGACCGAGGCGATCTCCTCCGGGTCGTCGATGTCGCCCCAGTCCAGGTCGACGGCGTACGGCGAGACCTCGGCGACCAGCTGGCCCGCCCCGTCCAGCTCGGTCCAGCCCAGCCAGGGGTCGGCGTGGGCCTGCAGGGCGCGCTGGGAGAGCACCGTGCGGTGGCCCTCGTGCTGGAAGTACTGGCGGATCGCCGGGTCCGTGATGTGCCGGGAGACGGCCGGGGTCTGGGCCTGCTTGACGTAGATCACCACGTCGTTCTCCAGGGCGTCGCTGTTGCCCTCCAGCAGGATGTTGTACGACGGCAGGCCGGCCGAGCCGATGCCGATGCCGCGGCGGCCCACGACGTCCTTCACCCGGTACGAGTCCGGGCGGGCCAGCGAGGACTCCGGGAGTGTCTCCAGGTAGCCGTCGAACGCGGCGAGCACCTTGTAGCGCGTGGCCGCGTCCAGCTCCAGGGAGCCGCCGCCGGGGGCGAACCTGCGTTCGAAGTCACGGATCTCGGTCATCGAGTCCAGCAGCCCGAACCGGGTCAGCGAGCGGGCGACGCGCAGCGCGTCCAGCAGCGGCCCCCCGGCGGTGTCCAGGGTGAACGGCGGCACCTCGTCGCTCTTGGCGCCGGTGGCCAGCGCGTGCACGCGCTCGCGGTAGGCGGCCGCGTAGACCGTCACCAGCTCGGTGATCTGCTCGTCGCTGAGCGCCTTCGCGTACCCGATGAGGGCGACGGAGGCGGCGAAGCGCTTCAGGTCCCAGATGAAGGGGCCGACGTACGCCTCGTCGAAGTCGTTGACGTTGAAGATCAGCCGGCCGTGCGAGTCCATGTAGGTGCCGAAGTTCTCCGCGTGCAGGTCGCCGTGGATCCACACCCGCGAGGTGCGCTCGTCCAGGAACGGCCCGGCCGCCGCCCCGCCGGTGGCCCGGCCGGCGTCCTCCTTGTCCAGGTCGTGGTAGAAGAGGCACGCCGTGCCCCGGTAGAAGGCGAAGGCCGAGGCCGCCATCTTCCGGAACTTCACCCGGAACGCGGCCGGGTCGGCGGCGAGCAGCTCGCCGAAGGCGGTGTCGAAGACGGCGAGGATCTCCTCACCGCGTTGCTCGTCGTCGAGCTGCGGGAACGACATCGCTGGGTGCCTCCTGGTGCGCACGGTGCCTGACCTGGGCGGAGTCTCCGCTCCGTCTCCTTCAACGTCCGACGGTACGCCGGAGTGCCCGCCCGTCGCCCGGCCTCCACCCCGCGTCGAGGCGCCTCGCGCCGCGGTCCTCCGCCCGGCTGTCAGCCGCGAGGCATAGACTTCGACGCTGTCCCCCAGACTGTCCGCAGCCCGTCGGACCCCCGTCGTCACACCCTTCCCTTGGAGGCCGCAGCCGTGTCGAAGCCGCCGTTCACGCACCTGCACGTCCACACCCAGTACTCGCTGCTGGACGGTGCCGCGCGGCTGAAGGACATGTTCAACGCGTGCAACGAGATGGGCATGACGCACATCGCCATGTCCGACCACGGCAACCTGCACGGCGCGTACGACTTCTTCCATTCCGCGAAGAAGGCCGGTGTGACCCCGATCATCGGCATCGAGGCGTACGTGGCCCCCGAGTCCCGGCGCAACAAGCGCAAGATCCAGTGGGGCCAGCCGCACCAGAAGCGCGACGACGTCTCCGGTTCGGGTGGTTACACGCACAAGACGATGTGGGCCGTGAACAGCACGGGCCTGCACAACCTCTTCCGGCTGTCCTCGGACGCGTACGCCGAGGGCTGGCTCCAGAAGTGGCCCCGGATGGACAAGGAGACCATCGCCCAGTGGTCCGAGGGGATCGTCGCCTCCACCGGCTGCCCCTCCGGCGAGGTGCAGACCCGGCTGCGCCTCGGCCATGTCGACGAGGCCCTGAAGGCGGCCGCGGACTACCAGGACATCTTCGGCAAGGACCGCTACTTCCTGGAGCTGATGGACCACGGCATCGAGATCGAGCACCGGGTCCGCGACGGCCTGCTGGAGATCGGCCGCAAGCTCGGCATCCCGCCGCTGGTCACCAACGACTCGCACTACACGTACGCGCACGAGGCGGGCGCCCACGACGCGCTGCTGTGCATCCAGACCGGCAAGAACCTCTCCGACCCGGACCGCTTCAAGTTCGACGGCACCGGCTACTACCTGAAGTCCACGGACGAGATGTACGCCATCGACTCCTCGGACGCCTGGCAGGAGGGCTGCGCCAACACCCGGCTGATCGCCGAGATGGTCGACACCACGGGCATGTTCGAGAAGCGCGACCTGATGCCGAGGTTCGACATCCCGGAGGGCTACACCGAGGTCAGCTGGTTCCGCGAGGAGACCCTGCGCGGCATGCACCGCCGCTTCCCGGACGGCATCCCGGACGACCGCATGCAGCAGGTCGAGTACGAGATGGACACGATCATCTCGATGGGCTTCCCCGGCTACTTCCTCGTGGTCGCCGACTTCATCATGTGGGCCAAGAAGCAGGGCATCGCGGTCGGCCCCGGCCGTGGCTCCGCGGCCGGCTCGATCGTCGCCTACGCCCTGGGCATCACCGACCTCGACCCGATCCCGCACGGCCTGATCTTCGAGCGGTTCCTCAACCCCGAGCGCATCTCCATGCCCGACGTCGACATCGACTTCGACGAGCGCCGGCGCGTCGAGGTGATCCGGTACGTGACGGAGAAGTACGGCGCCGACAAGGTCGCCATGATCGGCACCTACGGCACCATCAAGGCGAAGAACGCGATCAAGGACTCCGCGCGCGTGCTGGGCTACCCGTACGCGATGGGCGACCGGCTCACCAAGGCCATGCCGCCGGACGTCCTCGGCAAGGGCATCCCGCTCTCCGGCATCACCGACCCGCAGCACCCCCGCTACTCGGAGGCGGGCGAGATCCGGGCGATGTACGAGAACGAGCCGGACGTCAAGAAGGTGATCGACACCGCGAAGGGCGTCGAGGGCCTGGTGCGGCAGATGGGCGTGCACGCGGCCGGCGTGATCATGTCCAGCGAGACCATCACGGACCACGTCCCCGTCTGGGTCAGGCACACCGACGGCGTGACCATCACCCAGTGGGACTACCCGAGCTGTGAGTCGCTCGGCCTGCTGAAGATGGACTTCCTGGGCCTGCGCAACCTCACCATCATGGACGACGCCGTCAAGATGGTGAAGGCCAACAAGGGCATCGACATCGACCTGCTGTCGCTGCCGCTGGACGACCCCACGACCTTCGAACTGCTCCAGCGCGGCGACACCCTGGGCGTCTTCCAGTTCGACGGCGGCCCCATGCGCTCCCTGCTGCGCATGATGAAGCCCGACAACTTCGAGGACATCTCCGCCGTCTCGGCCCTGTACCGGCCGGGCCCGATGGGCATGAACTCGCACATCAACTACGCCCTGCGCAAGAACGGCCAGCAGGAGATCACCCCGATCCACCCCGAGCTGGAGGCCCCGCTCAAGGAGGTCCTGGACGTCACCTACGGCCTGATCGTCTACCAGGAGCAGGTGCAGAAGGCGGCCCAGATCATCGCGGGCTACTCGCTCGGCGAGGCCGACATCCTCCGCCGCGTGATGGGCAAGAAGAAGCCCGAGGAGCTGGAGAAGAACTTCGTCATCTTCCAGGCGGGCGCCCGCAAGAACAACTACAGCGACGAGGCCGTCCAGGCCCTGTGGGACGTGCTGGTCCCGTTCGCCGGCTACGCGTTCAACAAGGCGCACTCGGCGGCGTACGGACTGGTCTCGTACTGGACCGCCTACCTCAAGGCGAACCACCCGGCCGAGTACATGGCCGCGCTGCTCACCTCGGTCAAGGACGACAAGGACAAGTCGGCGGTCTACCTCAACGAGTGCCGCCGCATGGGCATCCGGGTGCTCCCGCCCAACGTCAACGAGTCCGAGTCGAACTTCGCCGCACAGGGCGACGACGTGATCCTCTTCGGCCTGTCCGCCGTGCGCAACGTCGGGACGAACGTCGTCGAGTCGATCATCAAGTGCCGCAAGGCGAAGGGGAAGTACGCCTCCTTCCCCGACTACCTGGACAAGGTCGACGCGGTCGTCTGCAACAAGCGCACCACCGAGTCGCTGATCAAGGCGGGCGCCTTCGACACCATGGGCCACACCCGCAAGGGCCTGACGGCGCAGTACGAGCCGATGATCGACAACGTGGTCGCGGTCAAGCGCAAGGAGGCGGAGGGGCAGTTCGACCTCTTCGGCGGGATGGGCGACGACGCCGGCGGCGAGCCGGGCTTCGGCCTGGACGTGGAGTTCTCGCCGGACGAGTGGGACAAGACCTATCTGCTCGCCCAGGAGCGGGAGATGCTCGGTCTGTACGTCTCCGACCACCCGCTCTTCGGCCTGGAGCACGTGCTGTCCGACAAGGCCGACGCCGGCATCGCCCAGCTCACCGGCGGTGACTTCGGCGACGGCGCGGTCGTCACCATCGGCGGCATCATCTCCGGCCTGCAGCGCAAGATGACCAAGCAGGGCAACGCCTGGGCGATCGCCACCGTCGAGGACCTCGCCGGCTCCATCGAGTGCATGTTCTTCCCGGCGACCTACCAGCTGGTGTCGACCCAACTCGTCGAGGACGCCGTGGTGTTCGTCAAGGGCCGCCTGGACAAGCGGGAGGACGTGCCGCGGCTGGTCGCGATGGAGCTGATGGTGCCCGACCTGTCCAACGCGGGCACCAACGCGCCCGTGGTGCTCACCATCCCGGCGGTGAAGGTCACTCCGCCCATGGTCAGCCGGCTCGGTGAGATCCTCACCCACCACAAGGGCGACAGCGAGGTGCGGATCAAGCTCCAGGGGCCGACGAGGACGACCGTCCTGCGGCTGGACCGGCACCGCGTGAAGCCCGACCCGGCGCTGTTCGGCGACCTGAAGGTGCTGCTCGGGCCGTCCTGTCTGGCCGGCTGAGGCCCGGCCCCCGACGTACGCGAGGGGCGCATCCGTCACCGGATGCGCCCCTCGTCCTCTGCCCGGGCCATCCGGAACAGGGGAGCTGCTCCGGACCTCCTGGACCGCGACGGCCCGCCGGGCGGGCGTCAGTTGTGGCCGAAACGCTTCTGCCGGCCCTTGCGGGCGCTGTCCATCGGGGAGGGCTGCGCGGCGTTCTGCTCCGACATCGGCTCCGCCGCCGACTGCTCCGGCTGCTGCTGGGCACGGCCGGTCTGCTGCTGACGGTCACGGTTCTTGTTCTTGGCCATGGTGGTGCCTCCTGTGGGATCTAGGGGCCAGGGCCGGGACCAGATTCACATAGGCTGACAACAGATGCATGTCGGACAATTACCGTCTGTGACAGGGCTCGTCGGAGTGTGAACGGAGCGCGAATCCCGCACACGCCACGCCGAAGATCGAGTTCGGGCCGTTAACCCCCGCGTGGTCGGGCAGACTCGAAGCGAGCCGGAAGCAAACCTCCCGGGAAGAGGGTGAGTCGCGTGGACCGCTGCGTCGTCCTGGTGGACGCCGGGTATCTGCTGGGGGCCGCCGCCAGCCTCCTCGCCGGGGAGCCCTCACGGTCCCGGATCAGCGTCGATCACGCCGCGCTCATCCAGGGGTTGCGCGAACGCGCCGAGTCCGACACGGAACGGCCGCTGCTGCGCATCTACTGGTTCGACGGCGCCCCCGACCGGGTCCCGCAGCCCGAGCACCGCAGGCTGCGCGTGATGTCCCGGGTCACGGTCCGGCTCGGCGCGCTCACCCGCAGCGACGGCCGCTGGAACCAGAAGGGCGTCGACGCCGCGATGCACGCCGAGCTCACCGAACTGGCCCGCAACCGCGCCTGCTCCGACATCGTCCTGGTCACCGGCGACGGCGACCTGCTGCCGGGGATGATGGCCGCCAAGGAGCACGGGGTCGCCGTGCACCTGTGGGCCGTGCAGGCGGCCGACGGCGACTACAACCAGTCCGAGGACCTGGTCGCCGAGGCCGACGAGCGGCGCGTGCTGGACCGGACCTGGATCACCAAGGCCGTACGCGCCAAGGAGGTGGGCGGGGTGTGCGCCCCGCCGCCCGCGCCGCGGCCGGAGATCGCCGCGATCCTCTCCGCGCCGCTGCCCGACTCCGCGCTCGCCCCGGCGGCCGAACGCCCCGCGCCGGAGCCGCCGCGCACCGCGCCGGCCGCCGCGCCGAACGGCGCCGAGGAGCGCGCCGCGGCACCCAAGGGCGTACCGACGCCCAAGGACCTGGCCGCGCTGCGGGCGCACGGGCCGCAGGCTCCCCAGCCCGCCACCGCGACCCTGCGCTGGTCCTCGGACAAGGGCTGGGTGGACCGCCCCGGTGCCGCCGCGGAGCCGCCCGAGGTCGCCTCGATGCCCACGCTGGCGCAGCTGACCACGGCGGAGCAGCGGTGGGCCGACCGGGAGGAGGACATCACGACGGTCGGCGGCGACCCGTACGAGGTCGGACAGGTGTTCGCGAGGCGGTGGATGTCCCGGCTGGGTGACCCGGGCCACCTGCAGAAGCTGTCCGGGATGTATCCGCGCATCCCGCACCGCATCGACGGCGAGCTGCTGCGGTATGCCGCCCGCTTCGGTCTGCTCGCGCACAAGGACGACCAGATCGACGAGCACGACCGGTACGCGATCCGGGCCGGTTTCTGGCGGGAGATCGACGTGCGGACGGCGGCCGGACCCGCCCCGGCCGGGGAGCAGTGAGCCCGCGCGCGGCGGGCCCCGCCGGCCCGGCGCCCCCCGGACGCGGCCCCGCGGGCGAGCCGGGGACGCCGACCCCGTAGTCTCGTCCCTTGTGAGTACGCGCGCGGCACAGACCTTCCGGGACAGTGGTGAGGTCGTGTGTGCGGTGCGCGGGCTGACCAAGACCTATCCGGCGGTCCGGGGCCGGCGCGGCACGCCGGGCACGCCCCAGGTGCGGGCCACCGACGACGTACGGCTCGACGTGCGCCGGGGCGAGATCTTCGGGCTGCTCGGGCCGAACGGGGCCGGCAAGTCCACCCTGGTGCGGCAGCTGACCGGACTGATGCGGCCCGACCGCGGCAGCGTCGAGATCCTCGGCCACGACATCGTGCGCCACCCGGAGCGGGCCTCGCGGATCCTCGCCTACCTCGGGCAGGAGTCCACCGCCCTGGACGAGCTGACCGTGTCCCTCGCCGCCGAGACCACCGGACGGCTGCGTGGGCTGGACGCACGGCGGGCGCGGGGCGAGCGGGACGCCGTCCTGGAGGAGCTGGGGCTCACGGCGATCGCCGGGCGGCCGCTGAGGAGGCTCTCCGGCGGACAGCGGAGGCTGGCCTGCGTCGCCGCGGTCCTCGTCGGGGAGCGGCCGCTGCTCGTGCTGGACGAGCCGACCGGGGCGATGGACCCCGTGGCCCGGCGGGCCGTGTGGGCCGCCGTGGACCGGCGGCGGGCCGAGCGCGGCACCACCGTCGTGCTGGTGACCCACAACGTCATCGAGGCCGAGACCGTGCTCGACCGGGTCGCCGTCCTGGACCAGGGGCGCGTGATCGCCTGCGACACGCCTGCCGGACTGAAGGAACGGGTCGCCGGTGAGGTGCGGGTCGACCTGGTGTGGCGGGAGCGGGCGCCGCTGGACGTGCCCGAGGTGGCCGCGCTGCGGGACCGGGTCGCGGAGGCCGGGCGGCGCTGGACGCTGCGGCTGGCACCGGAGGAGGCCCGCGCGGTCGTCTCGACGGTCACCGGCGGGGCCGCCTTCGCCGCGCTGGACGACTTCACGCTGACCACGCCGAGCCTGGAGGACGTGTACATGGCGCTGGGCGGGGCCGCGCGGCAGGGGCTGGTCAAGGGATGAACCCGAGTCGCCGAGCCGTCACATCCGTACCGAACGGGGGGAGCGCCGGAGTGGAACCGCGGAAGGGGAACAGCGCGCCGTGAGTGTCGTACCCGCAGAAGTGCTGCCGGGCGGTGTCCTGGCCGCCGACGCAGCGGCCCGGGCCGCGACCGAGCTCGCGCCGCCCGCGCGGCTGTGGCCGTCGCTGGCGGCCGTGTACCGGGCGCAGCTGTCCCGGGCGCGAGTGGCGCGCATCCCGCTGCTGTTCGTGGCGACCTTCCAGTCCGTCGGCATCATGATCATGATGCGCGGCGTCGTGGACGGCGGGGGCGAGGCGCACTTCGTCGTCGCCGGTTCGTCGGTCGTGGTCGTCGCGTTCGTCGCGCTGAACCTGCTGGCGCAGTACTTCGGGCAGCTGCGGGCCACCGGCGGGCTCGACCACTACGCCACGCTGCCGGTGCCGCCGGCCGCGGTGGTGCTGGGCGCCGCGGGGGCGTACGCCTCCTTCACGCTGCCGGGGACACTGGTGACCGCCGTCGTCGGGTGCCTGCTGTTCGGCCTGCCGATGGGCAACCTGTGGATCCTGCTGGCGGTGATCCCGCTGGCCGGGGCCGCGCTGTCCGGGCTGGGGGCGGCCTGCGGGCTGCTCGCGCCGCGGCCGGAGCTGGCCACGCTGCTGGGGCAGCTGGGCATGTCGGCGGCGCTGCTGCTGGGCGTGCTGCCGCCGGACCGGATGCCGCAGATCGTGCGGTTCGCCCGCGACCTGCTGCCGTCGACGTACGGCGTGGACGCGTACGCGCGGACCTTCGCCGCGCACCCCGACTGGGCGCGGGTGGCCGGGGACCTGGCGGTGTGCGCCGGGGTCGGGGTGATCTCCCTGGCCGCGGCCACCTGGGCGTACCGCCGGGCCGCCGTCCGGTGACGCGTCCCGCGGCCGGGCCTGGCACGATGTCAGGGTGACCGCACCGTTGACACCGCCTCCGCCGCCGCACGAACAGCCCTCGCACAGCGCGTGGCCCCCGGCCGGGGCCGGGCACGCGGTGGGCGCGTCCGGGGATCCGCACGGGGGCAAGGGCGAGGACGGGCCCGGTCTGCGGACGGAGCTGCGGGAAGCCGTGGTGATCGCGGTGGCCCTGGTGCTGGGCGGGGCGCTGCTCGGGGTGGTGTGGAGCCGGCTGGCGCCGCGCGTGCCGCTCGTCGGTGACGTGGTGAACGGCGCGTGGGTGGTCTACCTCGAGGACACCGAGGGGGAGCAGTCGGTCGGCGTCGACGGAACGTTCACTCTGCTCGCGCTGGCGTTCGGTGCGGTGAGCGCGGTGGCGGTGTTCCTGGTGCGGCGGCGCGGCGGTGTGCCGGCCGTGGTGGCGCTGGGCGTCGGCGGTCTGCTCGGGTCACTGCTCGCCTGGCGGCTGGGCGTCTGGCTCGGGCCCGCGCAGGACGTGCTGGCCCACGCGAAGGACGTGGGCCGGGGCGTGACGTTCCCGGCGCCGTTGCGGCTGGCGGCGAAGGGCGCGCTGCTGGCCTGGTCGTTCTCGGCGCTGCTGGTGCACCTGGGGCTCATGGCGCTGTTCGGGCCGCGGGACCCCGAGCCGGTGGAGCCGGTGCCCCCCGGGCCGTACGGGGCGGCGCGGTAGTCCCCCGGGCGCCAGGCGCCCGGGCCGCGCACGGCCCGACGCGTGCTCACGCGCGGCCGATGGGCGCCAGGGCCGCTCCGGTCAGCGCGGCCAGGTCGCCGGGGGCGAGTTCCACCTCCAGGCCCCGGCGGCCCGCCGAGACGCAGATCGTGGCGTGGCCGGCGGCCGAGGCGTCCAGGACCGTGCGCAGTCTCCTGCGCTGGCCCAGCGGGGAGATGCCGCCGCGGACGTAGCCCGTGGTGCGCTCGGCCAGGGACGGGTCCGCCATCGCCGCCTTCTTGCCGCCCACGGCCGCGGCCAGCGCCTTCAGGTCCAGCGTGCCCGCCACCGGGACCACCGCCACCGTCAGGGTGCCGTCGACGTCCGCCACCAGGGTCTTGAAGACGCGCTCCGGTGCGACGCCCATGGCCTGCGCCGCCTCCTCCCCGTAGGAGGGGTGGGACGGGTCGTGGTCGTAGGAGTGGACCGTGAAGGCCACGCCCGCCGCGGTCAGCGCCACCGTCGCGGGCGTGCCGCCGGGCTGCTGGTTCTTCTTCGGCTTCTTCGCCATCCGGGCTGTTCCCCAGCTCGTTCGCAGGTCAGTTGAGGCTCGTCGGCGCCCGCGTCAGCTCCGCGGCCGGCAACGACGGCAGCGTACGGAGGATGGCGGTCTCGGAGCGAAGGAGTTTCAGTTCGTCGCGCAGCCGGGAGGCGGTGTCCGGCGCCTGGAGCAGCCGCTGCTTGGTGGGGGTGTCCAGCATCATCGCGGCGGCCACCAGGTACGACACCACCGACGGCTCGTCCGGCAGTTCCGCGCCGGTGGACAGCGACCGCTCCCGCGCGCCCGCCAGCCGCTTCTGGTACTGCCGGAACGCCCGCAGCACCCCCTCGGCCAGCGCCCCCGCCTCGTCGCCCGGCTCCTCGGCCAGCTCCTCCAGCTCGGCCGTCAGGTACGGCCCCGACGCGTCCACCGACAGCAGCCGCACCCGGGTCGTCCCGGTCGCCAGGACCTCGAAGGTGCCGTCGGCCCGCTCCCGGACGGTCGCCGCGTCGGCCACACAGCCCACGCCGTGGAACGCCCGGGCCGGGTCGGCGCCGAACCCGGCCGCCGCCCCCCGCTCCGGCACCGCCGTCGGGTCGGGCATGCCGGGCGAGCTCGGCGCGACCTCGTGGCCGTCGCGGATCGCCACGACGGCGAAGCGGCGCGGCGTGTCCTCGGGGGCCTTCACCAGCGCGCGCAGCATCGCGCGGTAGCGCTCCTCGAAGACGTTCAGGGGGAGCACGAGTCCCGGGAACAGCACCGTGTTCAGGGGGAAGAGCGGCAGCCGGACGGTGGTCACGACGCAAGAGCCTAATGGGCGCCGGACCGTACCCGTCCGCCCCGCCCCCGCTCCGGGCCCCGGAACCGGGCGGGGGTGACGGCCCGGACCCCCCTGGGGCCCGCCGGACACCCCTAGTTGCGCCGCAGCAGCCGGGTCGCCCCCGCCGCCACCGTCGTGGCGAGTATCCAGCCCAGCAGCACCAGCGCGGCGGCGAGCCACTGCCAGCCGCCGTCCAGGTGCCAGAACCCCACCTGGCCCAGATCGATCACCGGCAGCAGCAGATCCAGGGAGAACAGCGCCGGATTCCACGGCGGGTCCCCGGCGCTGCCTCCCGTCCGGGGCCGCCCGGCGGACGCGAAGGCCAGCGAGCCGGCCGCCCACAGCACCGCCATCCACACCGCCGCCCGCCCCGGCCGGTATCCGTAGGCCACTGTCAGGTCCTGCGCGTACCCCCAGAGCTTGCCGCCCGGCGGCAGGGTCTCCCGGCGGCGGCGCTGCTTGGCGAGCAGCACCTCGCGCGCGTCCTCGTCCTCGCCGCCCGCCCGCAGCACGGCGGCGAGCCGCTCGTACGGCTCGGGGTGGTACTCGGCGGTCGCCGCGGCCACCCACGTCAACCGCTCGGCCAGCGGGAACGCCCCCTGCGGCACCAGGTTCTCGTAGGTGAACCCCCGCATGTAGAGGTTGCCGATCCCGGGCCAGCTGCCCGCCCGGTCGACCAGGTTGACGGTCCGCGCGCCGGACAGCACCACCCTGCCGCGCTGCGGGCGCTCCCCGAGGAAGCGCAGCTCGGGCACCTGCACCCGGCGCAGGGACAGCTCCTGGTCGTCGGTGAAGGTGAACCGGGCGCGCTCCAGGTCGACCGCGTCCCCGAACCGGCCGTCGTCCAGCCGCACCCCGCCCTGGCACTCGAAGTGCTGGACCCGCGTCCCGCGCGCGGGGGTGCGCCCGGCGAGCTGCGGCCCGCCGACGCCGGCCGGGGACAGGTACAGCGTGCGCTCGACGGTCAGCTGCGGGGCGTTCAGCGCGAGCCGGGTGTACGGGTTGCGCAGCCGTGCCCCGCGCAGGCTGAGCGAGACGCCCACCTTGGCGCTGCGCAGGCTCAGCTCGCCGTGCGACTCCAGCATCTCGGCCTGCAGGTCCTGGCCGACGGTCAGGCCGTCCGCGGAGATCGAGCGGCCGGTGCGGTCCCGGTACACGACGGCCTGGTTGAGCAGCAGGTCGGTGCCGATGTGCGCGTCGGTGATCCGGACGCCGTTGTGGAACCGGCAGCGCGGCAGGTGCAGATCGCCCTCGATGTGCACCCGGGCCGCCTCCAGCCGCGGCACCGAGCAGTTCACCAGCCGCACGGTCCGGAACTGGGCCTCCGGCATCAGGATCTCCCGCTCGAAACGGCACCCCTGCAGCTCGACGTAGGGCACCACGGTGCCGCCCGCCAGGTCCAGGCTGCCGCTGATCTGCACCCCGGTCAGCTTCAGCGCGGAGACCCGGCCCGCGAGCGCGGGCGGCCCGTCCAGCAGCAGCCAGCACACGATGCGCGCCCGCACGGTCCGCCCCGGGCCCCACGGGTGGCCCCCGTGCGGATCGTCGACGAGCGTGTCCCCGCTGCTCAGGTCGTACACGCTGCCGTTGCGGAAGGCCTGCCACATGCCGGCCTCGGCGGCGGTCAGGTCCTCCGGCGGGTCCCCGTCCCGGATGCCGGCCCCCTCGGTCACGGTGTCCCCTCTCCTCCCCGGCTGCCCAGTCGTTTCGTACTGCCGTTCATGCCCGCTGGGTGACGGCCCGAACGCGCTGCGTGCCACCGGTCTGCCCGGCGGCGGCACGGGGCGTGACCGGTGTCTCGTATCAGCCACTGATACGCGCGGACGGCACCGCGTCCGGGTCTGCGAGAATTGAGTGCGTGATCTCCCGAATCGATCTGCGCGGCGACGCCCTCCCCGAAGGGCCCGCCCTGCGCGACCTGCTGCCCCGAGCCGACTTCGACGTTCAGGCCGCCCTGGAGAAGGTGCGTCCGATCTGCGAGGCCGTGCATCATCGGGGCGACGCGGCGCTGATCGACTTCGCCGAGAAGTTCGACGGCGTCAGACTCGACCAGGTCCGGGTCCCCCCGGCGGCGCTCGCCCGCGCGCTGGAGGAGCTCGACCCGGCCGTGCGCGCGGCCCTGGAGGAGTCGATCCGGCGGGCCCGGCTGGTCCACCGCGCGCAGCGCCGCTCCCCGCACACCACCCAGGTGGTGCCCGGCGGCACGGTGACCGAGAAGTGGGTGCCGGTCGACCGCGTCGGCCTGTACGCGCCGGGCGGCCGCTCGGTCTACCCGTCCTCCGTGGTCATGAACGTCGTGCCCGCGCAGGAGGCCGGCGTCGAGTCCGTCGCGCTCGCCTCGCCCGCCCAGGCCGAGTTCGGCGGGCTGCCGCACCCGACGATCCTCGCCGCGTGCGCGCTGCTCGGCGTGGACGAGGTGTACGCCGCGGGCGGCGCCACCGCCGTCGCGATGTTCGCCTACGGCACCGAGTCCTGCCCGCCCGCCAACATGGTCACCGGCCCCGGCAACATCTGGGTCGCCGCCGCCAAGCGCTTCTTCACCGGGAAGATCGGCATCGACGCCGAGGCCGGCCCGACCGAGATCGCGATCCTCGCCGACGCGAGCGCCGACCCGGTGCACGTCGCCGCCGACCTGATCAGCCAGGCCGAGCACGACCCGCTCGCGGCGGCCGTCCTGGTCACCGACTCGACCGAGCTGGCCGACGCGGTGGAGCGGGAGCTCCAGCCGCAGGTCGCGGCCACCCGGCACGTCGACGACCGGATCGTTCCGGCGCTCAAGGGCCGGCAGTCGGCGATCGTCCTGGTCGACGGTGTCGAGGAGGGCCTGCGGGTCGTCGACGCGTACGGCGCCGAGCACCTGGAGATCCAGACCGCCGACGCCGCCGCGGTGGCCGACCGGGTCCGCAACGCGGGCGCGATCTTCATCGGCCCCTGGGCGCCGGTGTCGCTGGGCGACTACGCGGCCGGGTCCAACCACGTCCTGCCCACCGGCGGCTGCGCCTGCCACTCCTCGGGCCTGTCCGTGCAGTCCTTCCTGCGCGGTATCCACGTCGTCGACTACACGAAGGACGCGCTGGCCGAGGTCGCGCACCACGTGGTGACGCTGGCGGAGGCGGAGGACCTGCCCGCGCACGGCGCGGCGATCAAGGCCCGGTTCGACTGGAAGGTTCCCGAGGGCAAGTGACCGGCATCGACGATCTCCCCGTACGGGACGAGCTGCGCGGCAAGTCCCCCTACGGCGCGCCCCAGCTGGACGTGCCGGTACGGCTGAACACCAACGAGAACCCCTACCCGCTGCCCGAGCCGCTGGTCGAGCGGATCGCCGAGCGGGTGCGCGCGGCGGCCCGCGACCTCAACCGCTACCCGGACCGGGACGCGGTCGAGCTGCGCACGCGGCTCGCCGAGTACCTGACCAGGACCGCCGGCCACCCGGTCGGCCCGGCGAACGTCTGGGCGGCCAACGGCTCCAACGAGGTCATCCAGCAGCTGCTGCAGGCCTTCGGCGGACCCGGCCGCACGGCGATCGGCTTCGAGCCGTCGTACTCGATGCACGGCCTGATCGCGCGCTCCACCGGCACCGGCTGGATCTCCGGTCCGCGTGACGACGACTTCACCGTCGACCTCGCCGCCGCCCGGCGGGCGATCGCCGAGCACCGGCCCGACGTCGTCTTCGTCACCACCCCCAACAACCCCACCGGAAACGCGGTCCCGCCTGAGACGGTGCTGGCCCTGTACGAGGCCGCCCAGGCGGCGAAGCCGTCGATGGTGGTGGTGGACGAGGCCTACGTCGAGTTCAGCCACGGCGACTCGCTGCTGCCGCTGCTGGCGGGCCGTCCGCACCTGGTGGTCTCCCGGACCATGTCCAAGGCGTTCGGCGCGGCCGGTCTGCGCCTGGGCTACCTCGCCGCGGACCCGGCCGTGGTGGACGCCGTGCAGCTGGTCCGGCTGCCGTACCACCTGTCGGCGGTCACCCAGGCGACCGCCCTGGCCGCCCTGGAGCACACCGACACGCTGCTCGGGTACGTCGAGCAGCTCAAGGCCGAGCGTGACCGGCTGGTCGCCGAACTGCGCGCGATCGGCTACGACGTGACCGAGTCGGACGCGAACTTCGTGCAGTTCGGCCGGTTCGCCGACGCGCACGACGCCTGGCGCCGGATCCTCGACCGTGGCGTCCTGGTCCGGGACAACGGCGTGCCGGGGTGGCTGCGGGTCACCGCCGGGACGCCGCAGGAGAACGACGCGTTCCTCGACGCGGTCCGTGAGTTGAAGAAGGAGCAGAGTTCATGAGCCGCGTGGGACGCGTGCAGCGCACGACCAAGGAGACCTCGGTCCTGGTCGAGATCGACCTCGACGGCACCGGCAAGGCCGACGTGTCGACCGGGGTCGGCTTCTACGACCACATGCTCGACCAGCTCGGCCGGCACGGTCTGTTCGACCTGACCGTGAAGACCGAGGGCGACCTGCACATCGACTCGCACCACACCATCGAGGACACCGCCCTCGCGCTCGGCGCCGCCTTCAAGCAGGCGCTCGGCGACAAGGTGGGCATCTACCGCTTCGGCAACTGCACGGTCCCGCTGGACGAGTCCCTCGCCCAGGTCACCGTCGACCTCTCCGGCCGCCCCTACCTCGTGCACACCGAGCCCGAGAACATGGCGCCGATGATCGGCGAGTACGACACCACGATGACCCGGCACATCCTGGAGTCCTTCGTCGCCCAGGCGCAGATCGCCCTGCACGTGCACGTGCCCTACGGGCGCAACGCGCACCACATCGTGGAGTGCCAGTTCAAGGCCCTCGCGCGGGCGCTGCGGTACGCCTCCGAGCGCGACCCGCGCGCGGCCGGCATCCTGCCCTCCACGAAGGGCGCGCTGTGACCGGCACCTCCACCCTGCTGATCGTCGTCGGCCTGTTCCTGGTCGGCGGCATCATCTCCTTCGTCAAGCAGCGGATGCCCACGGGCCTGATCGTGCTGCTCTCCATCGGCGCCGCGATGTGCCTGGTCGCGGGCGTCCTGCGGCTGGAGGTGTGGAATTGAGCGCTCCCAGGAGCGTCGTGGTCTTCGACTACGGCTTCGGCAACGTGAGGTCGGCCGAACGCGCCCTCGCGCGCGTGGGCGCCGAGGTGGAGATAACCCGCGACTTCGACCGGGCGATGAACGCGGACGGCCTGCTGGTGCCGGGCGTCGGCGCCTTCGCCGCCTGCATGACCGGCCTGCGCGAGGCCCGCGGCGACTGGATCGTCGACCGGCGGCTGGCCGGCGGGCGCCCGGTGATGGGCATCTGCGTCGGCATGCAGATCCTCTTCGCCCGGGGCATCGAGCACGGCATCGAGACCGAGGGCCTCGACGAGTGGCCCGGCGCGGTCGAGCCGCTCCAGGCCGACGTCGTGCCGCACATGGGCTGGAACACCGTCGAGGCACCGGCCGGCTCCGAGCTGTTCGCCGGCCTGGACGCGGACGCGCGGTTCTACTTCGTGCACTCCTACGCCGTCCACGACTGGTCCCTCCCGACGCACAACCCGACGATGACCGCCCCCAAGGTGACCTGGTCGACGCACGGCAAACCGTTCGTGGCCGCCGTGGAGAACGGCGCCCTGTGGGCCACGCAGTTCCACCCCGAGAAGTCCGGCGACGCCGGCGCGCAGCTGCTCACCAACTGGATCGGAACCCTGTAGAGACATGGCCAAGCTCGAACTCCTCCCCGCCGTCGACGTCCGCGACGGCCAGGCCGTCCGTCTGGTGCACGGCGAGTCCGGCACGGAGACCTCGTACGGCTCCCCCCTGGAGGCGGCCCTCGCCTGGCAGCGGTCGGGCGCCGAGTGGCTGCACCTGGTCGACCTGGACGCCGCCTTCGGCACCGGCGACAACCGCGCGCTGATCGCCGAGGTCGCGGGGGCGATGGACATCAAGGTGGAGCTGTCCGGCGGCATCCGCGACGACGACACCCTCGCCGCCGCCCTCGCCACCGGCTGCACCCGCGTCAACCTCGGCACCGCCGCCCTGGAGACCCCCGAGTGGGTCGCCAAGGTCATCGCCGAGCACGGCGCCAAGATCGCCGTCGGTCTCGACGTCCGCGGCACGACCCTGCGCGGCCGCGGCTGGACCCGGGACGGCGGCGACCTCTACGAGACGCTGGAGCGCCTCGACAAGGAGGGCTGCGCCCGGTACGTCGTCACCGACATCGCCAAGGACGGCACCCTGCAGGGCCCCAACCTGGAACTGCTGAAGAACGTCTGCGCGGCGACCGACCGCCCGGTCGTGGCCTCCGGCGGCGTGTCCTCGCTGGACGACCTGCGGGCGATCGCCGCGCTCGTGCCCCTCGGCGTCGAGGGCGCGATCGTCGGCAAGGCGCTGTACGCGAAGGCGTTCACCCTGGAAGAGGCACTGGAGGCCACCTCGTGAACAAGGACACCGTGTCATGACGTCCGATGCCGTACGGCGGGTGCGGAGCGGGAGCCCCTGGGAGGAGACCTTCGGTTCCGCACACGCCGTCGCGGCGGGCGACCGGGTCCTGGTGGGCGGCACGACGGCCTTCAAGGGCAGCGTGCTGTACGGGGAGGGCGACCCGTACGAGCAGGCCAAGGTGGCCTTCACCAGCGCGATCGAGGCGATCGCCGAGTTCGGGCTCGGTGTCGGGTCCGTGATCCGCACCCGCATGTACCTGACGCATCAGCGGGACGTGGACGAGGTGGGCCGCGCCCACAGGGAACTCTTCGGCACGGTGCGCCCGGTGTCCACCCTCCTGGTGGTGGAGGGCTTCGTGGACCCGCGCATCCTGGTCGAAGTCGAAGTAGAGGCATGCAGAGGAGCCGAGCAGTCATGACCCTGGCGGTCCGAGTCATCCCCTGCCTGGACGTGGACAACGGCCGGGTCGTCAAGGGCGTCAACTTCCAGAACCTGCGCGACGCGGGCGACCCCGTCGAGATGGCGAAGGTGTACGACGCCGAGGGCGCCGACGAGCTGACGTTCCTGGACATCACCGCGTCCTCGGGCAACCGCGAGACGACGTACGACGTGGTGCGCCGCACCGCCGAGCAGGTGTTCATCCCGCTGACGGTCGGCGGCGGTGTGCGCACCGCCGAGGACGTGGACCGGCTGCTGCGGGCCGGCGCCGACAAGGTGGGCGTCAACACCGCCGCCATCGCCCGGCCCGACCTGATCCGCGAGATCGCCGAGCGGTTCGGGCGGCAGGTGCTGGTGCTGTCGGTCGACGCGCGGCGCACGCAGGGCGGGTCCTTCGAGGTGACCACGCACGGCGGCCGCAAGGGCACCGGCATCGACGCCGTCGAGTGGGCGCACCGGGCCGCCGAGCTGGGCGCGGGCGAGATCCTGCTCAACTCGATGGACGCGGACGGCACCAAGGACGGCTACGACCTGGAGATGATCGCCGCGGTCCGCAAGCACGTCACCGTGCCGGTCATCGCCTCCGGCGGCGCGGGCCGGCTGGCCGACTTCCCGCCGGCCGTCGAGGCCGGCGCGGACGCCGTCCTCGCGGCCTCGGTGTTCCACTTCGGCGATCTGCGGATCGGTGAGGTGAAGCAGACCCTGCGGGCGGCGGGCCACCCCGTGCGGTGAGCCGGGCCGCCGCCCGGCTCAGAAGCCGAGCTGCCTGCTCTCCTCCAGCCTGGTGATCGCTTCCGCGTCGCCGTCCACGTCCACCTTGGCGGCGCTCTGCCGGCCGTAGAGGAACAGCAGCAGCTCGGACGGCTCGCCCGTCACCGTGACCACCGGCGTGCCCCGGTGGGCGACCGCGGTCTGGCCGTCGGGGCGCCGCAGCACCAGGCCCGTGGGGACACCGCGGCCCATCAGCCGGGCGACGCGCTCCAGACGCGACCACAGGGCGTCCTGGAAGACCGGGTCGAGCTCACGCGTCGTCCAGTCGGGCTGCGCCCGGCGGACGTCCTCGGTGTGCACGTAGAACTCGATCGTGTTCGACATCTCGTCGATCTGCTTGAGCTGGAAGGGTGAGAAGCGCGGCGGGCCGGTGCGGATCAGCTGGATCAGTTCCTCGTACGGCTTCCCCGCGTACTCCTCCATCACCTTCTCCAGGCGTGGCGCGAGCTGCTTGATCAGCATGCCCCCGGCCGCGTCCGGGCGGCGCTCGCGCACGACCACGTGCGCGGCCAGGTCGCGGGTCAGCCAGCCCTCGCACAGGGTGCGGGCCTCCGGCCCGGCGGTCTCCAAGAGGTCGGCGAGCAGAAGCCGTTCACGCTTGGCAAAGGTCGACATGGGGTCAGCCTACGACCGGGGGCGCGTACCGCACAGTGGACGGCCAGGGGGACTGCCGGTGCGGCGCGGCACAATGAGACGCATGACCAGTACGCCGCCGCCCAGCAGCCTCGACCCGGAGATCGCCGCGCGCCTCAGGCGCAGCGCGGACGGACTCCTGCCCGCCATCGCCCAGCAGTACGACACCGGCGAGGTGCTGATGCTGGGCTGGATGGACGACGAGGCCCTGCACCGCACCCTGACCACCGGCCGCTGCACGTACTGGTCGCGCAGCCGCCGGGAGTACTGGGTCAAGGGCGACACCTCCGGGCACGTCCAGTGGGTGAAGTCCGTCGCCCTCGACTGCGACGCCGACACCGTCCTGGTCCAGGTCGACCAGGTCGGCGCCGCCTGCCACACCGGCGCGCGCACCTGCTTCGACGCCGACGTGCTGCTGAAGGACTCCGGGCCCGGCACACCGGCCCGGGACCGGTAGGGGCGGCCGCCATGGACCTCGACACGTTCCGCAAGCTGGCCACCGACCGCCGCGTCATCCCCGTCACCCGCAAGCTCCTGGCCGACGGCGACACCCCGGTCGGGCTGTACCGCAAGCTCGCCGCCGAGCGCCCCGGCACCTTCCTGCTGGAGTCCGCGGAGAACGGCCGCTCCTGGTCGCGCTACTCCTTCGTGGGCGTCCGCAGCGCCGCCACGCTCACCGAACGGGACGGCCGCGTGCACTGGCTGGGCCGGCCCCCGGTGGGCCTGCCCGTCGACGGCGACCCGCTGGCCGCCCTGCGCGCCACCGTCGAGGCGCTGCACACGCCCCACCAGGAGGGCCTGCCGCCGTTCACCGGCGGCATGGTCGGCTACCTCGGGTACGACATCGTCCGCCGCCTGGAGAAGATCGGCCCCGGCGAGCGGGACGACCTGCGGCTGCCCGAGCTGACCATGCTGCTGACCAGCGACCTCGCGGTGATGGACCACTGGGAGGGCGCCGTCCTGCTGATCGCCAACGCGATCAACCACAACGACCTCGACACCGGCGTCGACGAGGCCTACGCCGACGCCGTGGCCCGCCTGGACGCCATGGAGGCCGACCTCACGCGCGCGGTGGCCCAGCCGCCGGCCGTGCTGCCGCCCTCCGAGCTGCCGGAGTACAGCGCGCTGTGGGGCGGCCCCGACTTCCACGCGGCCGTCGAGGACGTCAAGGAGCGCATCCGGGCCGGCGAGGCCTTCCAGGTCGTGCCCTCGCAGCGGTTCGAGACGCCGTGCACGGCGAGCGCGCTGGACGTCTACCGCGTGCTGCGCGCGACCAACCCGTCGCCGTACATGTACCTGCTCCGCCTCGACGGCTTCGACATCGTCGGCTCCTCGCCCGAGGCGCTGGTCAAGGTCGAGGACGGCCGGGCGCTGCTGCACCCCATCGCCGGCACCCGGCCCCGGGGGGCGACCCCGCGCGAGGACCAGGCGCTGGCCGACGAGCTGCTGGCCGACCCCAAGGAGCGCGCCGAGCACCTGATGCTGGTCGACCTCGGCCGCAACGACCTCGGGCGGGTCTGCGAGCCCGGCTCGGTGGAGGTCGTCGACTTCATGTCCGTCGAGCGGTACTCGCACGTGATGCACATCGTCTCCACGGTCACCGGCCGGGTCGCGGCGGGCCGCACCGCCTTCGACGTGCTGACGGCCTGCTTCCCGGCGGGCACCCTCTCCGGCGCGCCCAAGCCGCGCGCGATGCAGATCATCGACGAACTGGAGCCGTCCCGGCGCGGCCTGTACGGCGGCTGCGTCGGCTACCTCGACTTCGCCGGCGACTCCGACACCGCCATCGCCATCCGCACCGCCCTGCTGCGCGACGGCACCGCCTACGTCCAGGCGGGCGCGGGCGTCGTCGCCGACTCCGACCCGCTCGCCGAGGACACCGAGTGCCGCAACAAGGCGGCGGCGGTGCTGCGCGCGGTGCACACGGCCAACCGGCTCGGACAATGGGGCGCTTCTCACGTGAACCCCGGGTGACACCGCACCCCCGGGGCAGGCGATAGTGGAGTACGTGACTGCTGCTCCTCACCCCCGTTCCGAAGCCCCCGCCTCCGCGCGCGCCGGGCGGCGGAGTCTCGCCCTGGCCCTGCTGTGCGGCGCGCTCGGCGCGGCCGTGGCGCTGCTGGCCACCCGACAGCAGTGGTCGCAGGGCACCGCGTCGGTGGCCGGCGGCGCCTTCCCGCTGACCGCCCGGGGCAGCGACGTCACCGGCGTCCCCGCCGCCCTCGCCGTCGTGGGCCTGGCCGCGCTCGTCGCCGTCTTCGCCGTCCGCCGGGCCGGCCGCCTGCTGGTCGCCGGGCTGCTCGCGCTGTGCGGCGCGGGCACCGTCGCCGCCGCGCTGTCCGGCGCCTCCGACCGCTCCGCGCTCGACGAGAAGGCCGCGCAGGCCTCCGGCGACACCTCCGCCACCGTGGCGGCCCTCACCCACACCGCGTGGCCGTACGCCGCGGCCGCGGGCGGCGCCCTGCTCCTGCTCGCCGGGCTCCTCGCCCTGCGCTACGGCCGCCTGTGGCCCGCGATGTCCGGCCGCTACGAGCGGGACGTCGCCCCGAGCGCCCGCCGCGGCGGCGCACCCGCCGTCGACCCCGACCGGCCCGAGGACCTCTGGAAGGCCCTGGACCGCGGCGAGGACCCGACCGGCACCGGACCCGCCTAGGGGGCCTCCGGTCGATCCGGCCGGATCCGGACACCGCGAGCCCGGCATGATCGACGGGACGGCCCCCTGGCGACGGGCCGGGGCCGGCTGCCGCGGTGTGGCGAAACAGACGCACCCGGCATCAGCCCCCCGCGCGGGGCACGCGCACGCGTACGGGACAATGGGACGACGAGCGTCAGGCTCGACCACGCATACGGCAACGAGGAGCAAGCAATGGCGGACAGCAGCCACGGGCACGGTCACACCCCCGCCGCCTGGACCGGTGTCATCATCGTCTTCATCGGTTTCTGCGTCGCGGGCGCCTTCATGGTGATGGCCCTCCCGCTCGGCTTCTGGGCAGGCATGGCGATCGTGGTCCTGGGCGGTGTCGTCGGCGGCGTGATGCGCGCGATGGGCCTGGGCGCGCCCAAGGCGCAGCCCCTCAGGATGACCTCCGGCGCGCAGCCCGCGCGGGCCGTGACCGCCCGCGAGCCGGTCGCCGCCGAGAGCTGATCCGGCCCGTACGGCCTTCCGCCGCGACCTCGTCGAGGGGCGGCCCGGCGCGACGCCGGGCCGCCCCTCGCGCGTGCCCGGGCCCGGGCCCGGCACAATGCGGGGCATGAACCCCGACCGCCGCACCCCCGCACGCCGGCTGGCCGCCCCGGCCGGTGTCCTCGCGGCCGTCGCCGCCGCCTTCGCCTACGTGGGGGCCGTGGACCCCAAGGAACCGGGCCACTACCCGGTCTGCCCGCTGCTGCGGTTCACCGGCCTGTACTGCCCCGGCTGCGGCGGGCTGCGCAGCGCGCACGCCGTCGTGCACGGCGACCTCCCGGCGGCGCTGCACGCCAACGCCCTGGCCGTCGCCGGGTACGTGTGCTTCGCCGTGGTGTGGACCGTCTGGGTGGTCCGCGCCGTCCGCGGCCGTCCGCTGCGCCTGGACCCGCCGCCCGCGTCCCTGTGGACGGCGGGCGCGTTGCTGCTGCTCTTCACCGTTGTCCGGAACCTGCCCTTCGGTGGCCGGCTCCATCCTTGATCAACTGGCGGCGGTCCAGGTAGTGGGATCGGCGTCGACCGGATGCGAGGCCTTCGCCCCGCTCCGGATACCATCGCAGTGACCACCGGTTCCCGTTCCCGGTTCCCGCCCCGGCCCCGGCCGGGGGAGCGGCCCGCGGATCGAGGCCGAAGCGCTGTAGCAGTCAACCGTCTGGAAGGGGGCCACTCGCGTGAGTGTGCTCGACGAGATCATCGACGGAGTCCGTGCCGACCTCGCGGAGCGGCAGGCGCGCGTGAGCCTCGACGAGCTCAAGGAGCGCGCGGCGAAGGCCCCCGCGACCAAGGACGGACTGGCCGCCCTGCGCGGCGACGGTGTCAAGGTCATCTGCGAGGTCAAGCGGTCCAGCCCCTCCAAGGGCGCCCTGGCGGCGATCGCCGACCCGGCCGGCCTGGCGGCGGACTACGAGGCGGGCGGCGCCGCCGTCATCTCCGTCCTCACCGAGCAGCGCCGCTTCGGCGGCTCCCTCGCCGACCTGGAGGCGGTCCGCGCGCGGGTGGACATCCCCGTGCTGCGCAAGGACTTCATCGTCACCTCGTACCAGCTGTGGGAGGCCCGGGCATACGGCGCCGACCTCGTGCTGCTGATCGTCGCGGCCCTCGACCAGCCCGCCCTGGAGTCCCTGATCGAGCGGGCGGTGTCCATCGGGCTCACCCCGCTCGTCGAGGTGCACGACGAGGAGGAGGTCGACCGCGCGGTCGACGCGGGCGCCAAGCTCATCGGTGTCAACGCCCGTAACCTCAAGACGCTGGAGGTCGACCGCGGCACCTTCGAGCGGGTCGCCCCGGAGATCCCCGAGGGCATCGTCACGGTCGCCGAGTCCGGCATCCGCGGCCCGCACGACCTGATCGCCTACGCCAACGCGGGCGCCGACGCCGTCCTGGTCGGCGAGTCCCTCGTCACCGGCAAGGACCCCAGGACGGCGGTGTCCGATCTGGTGGCCGCGGGCGCCCACCCCGCACTGCGGCACGGCCGGAGCTGACACGCCGGTAGGCTTGGCCGCGATGACACCGACCACGACCTCCGCCCCGGACCGGCACGCCCGCCTCGCGCGCGGCTGCCGCCCCCGGGGCTGCCGCGCGCCCGCCCGCCGGGTGCACGGCCGCCGGGTCCGGTACGTCATCGGTGACGAACCCGGGCAGGTGAACGGCCGTCGATGGCAGCGCCCCCTCGGGGGCGCGGGGAGCCGCCCGACGGGCCGCACACGGCCCGCGGCCGGCTGACCTCCCCGTCCCCCACGGCGCACAGTGTCGTTCCCCACACTCACCGTGAGGTTTCCGCATGCCCAGCGAGTTCTTCGTGCCCGACCCGGAGGGCCGGGTCCCCAGCGCCGACGGCTACTTCGGCGCGTTCGGCGGCAAGTTCATCCCGGAGGCGCTCGTCGCCGCCGTGGACGAGGTGGCCGTCGAGTACGACAAGGCCAAGCACGACCCCGAGTTCGCGCGCGAGCTCGACGACCTGCTCGTCCACTACACCGGCCGCCCCAGCGCCCTCACCGAGGTGCCCCGGTTCGCCCGGCACGCCGGTGGCGCCCGGGTGTTCCTCAAGCGCGAGGACCTCAACCACACCGGCTCCCACAAGATCAACAACGTGCTCGGCCAGGCCCTGCTCACCAGGCGCATGGGCAAGACCCGGGTGATCGCCGAGACCGGCGCCGGCCAGCACGGCGTCGCCACGGCGACCGCCTGCGCGCTCTTCGGCCTCGAGTGCACCATCTACATGGGCGAGATCGACACCCGGCGCCAGGCCCTCAACGTGGCCCGGATGCGGATGCTCGGCGCCGAGGTCATCGCCGTGAAGTCCGGCAGCCGCACCCTGAAGGACGCCATCAACGAGGCCTTCCGCGACTGGGTCGCCAACGTCGACCGCACCCACTACCTGTTCGGCACCGTCGCCGGCCCGCACCCCTTCCCGGCCATGGTCCGCGACTTCCACCGCGTGATCGGCGTCGAGGCGCGCCGCCAGCTCCTGGAGCGCGCCGGCCGCCTCCCGGACGCCGCCGTCGCGTGCGTCGGCGGCGGCTCCAACGCCATCGGCCTGTTCCACGCCTTCATCCCGGACCCGGACGTCCGCCTCATCGGCTGCGAGCCCGCCGGACACGGCGTGCAGACCGGTGAGCACGCGGCCACCCTGACCGCGGGCGAACCCGGCATCCTGCACGGCTCGCGGTCCTACGTCCTTCAGGACGAGGAGGGCCAGATCACCGAGCCGTACTCGATCTCGGCCGGACTCGACTACCCCGGCATCGGCCCCGAGCACTCCTACCTCAAGGACACCGGCCGCGGGGAGTACCGCGCGGTCACCGACGACGCCGCGATGCAGGCCCTGCGCCTGCTGTCGCAGACCGAGGGGATCATCCCGGCCATCGAGAGCGCCCACGCGCTCGCCGGTGCCCTGGAGGTCGGCCGGGAACTGGGCCCCGACGGGCTGATCGTGGTCAACCTGTCCGGCCGCGGCGACAAGGACATGGACACCGCCGCCCGCTACTTCGACCTGTACGACACCGACGCCGAGGTCGCGGCCGACGCGGACACCGACACCGCCGAGATCGAGGGGGACGCCAAGTGAGCGGGAACATCCAGCTGCTGGGCGACACCCTCGCCGCGGCCCGGTCCGAGGGCCGCTCCGCCCTCATCGCCTACCTCCCGGCCGGGTTCCCGACCGTGGACGGCGGCATCGAGGCGATCCGGGCCGTGCTCGACGGCGGCGCCGACGTCATGGAGGTCGGGCTGCCGCACAGCGACCCCGTCCTGGACGGCCCGGTCATCCAGACCGCGGACGACATCGCGCTGCGCGGCGGCGTGAAGATCGCGGACGTGATGCGCACGGTCCGCGAGGCCTTCGAGGCCACCGGCAAGCCGATCCTCGTCATGACCTACTGGAACCCCATCGACCGCTACGGCGTCGAGCGCTTCACCGCCGAGCTGGCCGAGGCGGGCGGCGCCGGCTGCATCCTGCCCGACCTGCCCGTGCAGGAGTCGGCGCTGTGGCGCGAGCACGCCGAGAAGCACGGCCTGGCCACGGTCTTCGTGGTCGCGCCGAGCAGCAGGGACGAGCGGCTGGCGCAGATCACCGCGGCGGGCAGCGGCTTCGTCTACGCCGCCTCGCTGATGGGCGTCACCGGCACCCGTGAGTCGGTCGGCGCGCAGGCCGAGGACCTGGTGCGGCGGACCCGGGACACCGGTACCGGCCTGCCGGTCTGCGTCGGGCTCGGCGTCTCCGACGCGGCGCAGGCGGCCGAGGTGGCCGGCTTCGCCGACGGCGTGATCGTCGGCTCGGCCTTCGTCAAGCGGATGCTGGACGCGCCGGACCGGGCGGCCGGCGTCGAGGCGGTCCGCGCGCTCGCGGGCGAACTGGCGCAGGGCGTGCGCGGCAGGGCGTGACGGGCCGGGCCTGGTCGGCCGGGCATCCGCCCGCGGGCGGGCCGGGCGTCCGGACGGACGCGCGCCGGGCACGCGGACGGGTGCCCGGCGGTACGTCATACGGGTCCCTCGTACGGGTGGACCTGGGACCGGGGAGGCGCGGTGCGCCTCCCCGGTTCGTTCTGCGGGGTGTGAGCGAGAAGAACCGTGACGGAAAGCGCACCGCCCGGGAGCGGCTGGCGGTCGAGCGTGAGAAGCAGAAGGCCGCGGAGAAGCGCCGGCGGGCGCTGATCGTGAGTGCGGCGGTCGTGGCCGTCCTGGGTCTGGCGGCGGTGATCGGCGTGATCGCCGCGAGCGCCGGCAAGCAGGGCGACGACAGCGCGGGCCCGGTCGTGGCGCCCTCGGGGGCGAACGGCGAGGACGACCTCGTCATCCCGGTCGGCAAGGAGAGCGCCAAGTCCACGCTCACCATCTGGGAGGACTTCCGCTGCCCGGCCTGCCGGTCCTTCGAGAAGGCCTACCGCTCGACGATCCACGAGCTGACCGACGCCGGCCGGCTGAGAGTGGAGTACCGGCTGGCCACGATCATCGACGGCAACATGGGCGGCAGCGGCTCCCGCGCGGCGGCCAACGCCGCGGCCTGCGCACAGGACGCGGGCAGGTTCACGCCGTACCACGACGTGCTCTACGACAACCAGCCGCCGGAGACCGACGACGCCTTCGCGGACGACGCGAAGCTGATCGAGCTCGCCGGGAAGGTCCAGGGACTGGACACCCCGGCGTTCCGCGGCTGCGTCGAGGACGGCCGGCACACCGGCTGGGTCGACACGTCGAACGAGGCCTTCTCGCAGGGCGGGTTCAGCGGGACGCCGACCGTGCTGCTCAACGGCGAGAACATCTACCAGGACCAGACGATGACCCCCGCCAAGCTGAAGCAGCAGGTGCAGGAGGCCGCGCAGGACTGAGGCGCGGGCCCGGCCCGTTATGGAGCCGTAGCCGGGCTGCCCGGCACCGGGCGTGCCCGGCAGGGTAGCGTCGACCTTGCCATGGAACTTGCCTACATTCCCAGCCCGTCGCGCGGAGTGCTGTACCTCGGCCCCGTCCCGCTGCGCGGCTACGCGTTCTGCATCATCCTCGGCGTCTTCGTGGCCGTGTGGTACGGCAACAAGCGCTGGCTGGCCCGCGGCGGCCGGCCGGGCACGGTGGCCGACATCGCGGTCTGGGCGGTGCCGTTCGGCCTGGTCGGCGGCCGGCTCTACCACGTGATCACGGACTACGAGCTGTACTTCAGCGAGGGCCGTGACTGGGTGGACGCCTTCAAGATCTGGGAGGGCGGCCTCGGCATCTGGGGCGCCGTCGCGCTGGGCGCGGTCGGCGCGTGGATCGGCTGCCGCCGGCGGGGCATCCCGCTGCCCGCGTACGCCGACGCCGTGGCGCCCGGGATCGCGCTGGCGCAGGCGATCGGCCGCTGGGGCAACTGGTTCAACCAGGAGCTGTACGGGCGCGAGACCGATCTGCCGTGGGCGCTGCACATCACGTCCACGGCGGACGGCCGGGTGCCCGGCTACTACCACCCGACGTTCCTGTACGAGTCCCTGTGGTGCGTCGGCGTCGCGGTGCTGGTGATCTGGGCCGACCGGCGGTTCACCCTCGGTCACGGCCGGGCGTTCGCACTGTACGTCGCCTCGTACTGCGCGGGCCGCTTCTGGATCGAGTACCTGCGGGTGGACGACGCCCACCAGATCCTGGGGCTGCGGCTGAACAACTGGACCGCGCTGGTCGTCTTCCTGCTGGCCGTGACCTACATCGTGGTCTCCGCGAAGAAGCGGCCGGGACGCGAGGCCGTGGTGGAGCCGGCGGCGGCCGACGGAGCGGCCGGATCCGACGCCGCGGACGAGGCCGGCGGCGCCGACGACGGCGACGGTGACGGCGGGACCGCGGACGCCCCGGTCGAGCCGGCCGGGGACGAGGCCGGGTCCACGACGAAGAAGACCTGACGGCCGGTGAACGGCGGCGAGGGCGCCCGGGGTCTCCGGGCGCCCTCGCTCGTTGCCGGGGACCGGTCAGCGGGCGAGGTCAGCGGCGGTGCGCCAGGGTCAGGGTCCGGGCCGCCTCGACGACCACCGCCGCGTCGATGAACGTGCCGTCCGGCAGGGCCTGGGCGGATCTGTTGGTGGCCGCCGCCTTCACGACGGCCTCGGCCTTCTCGATCTCCTCCGGGCTGGGCAGGTAGGCCCGTTCGATGACCGCGAGCTGCCGGGGGTGGATGGCGGCCCGGCCCAGGAAGCCCAGTGCCCGGCCGCGGGCGCAGGTCGCCGCCAGGCCGTCCAGGTCGCGGACGTCCGGATGGACCGACTGCGGCGGCGGGGCCAGGCCGGCCGCCCGGGCCGCGTTGACGACGCGGGACCGCGGCCAGTCCAGACCACTGTCGTCCCGCACGCCGAGGTCGGCCCGCAGATCGGCCTCGCCCAGGGAGACGCCGTGCAGGGTGGGGTGGGCGGAGGCCACGGCGTAGGCGTTCTCGACGGCGAGCGCCGACTCCAGCAGGGCGTACAGCGGGGGACGCCGGCCGTCGGTGCCCGCCCGCTTCGCCGTGTCCGCGATGTCACGGGCGGACGTCACCTTCGGCAGGCGCAGCCCCGACAGGCCGGGGAGGGCGGCCAGCGTCTTCAGGTCCGTCTCGGCCCACGGGGTGGCCAGGGCGTTCACCCGGACGTGCACCGGGGTGGGCTGGTACGGCTCGGAGAGCAGGTCCGCGGTGGCGGCCCGGGCGTAGTCCTTGCGGTCGGGGGCGACCGCGTCCTCCAGGTCCACGACGACGACGTCGGCGCCCGCGGCGAGGGCCTTCGCGACCACGTCGGGGCGGTCACCGGGGGCGTACAGCCAGGTCAGGGCGGTGGTCACAGGGCGCCCTCCGCACGCAGGGCGGTCAGTTCGGCCGGGGTCAGCCCCAGTTCGGTGAGGACCTCGTCGGTGTCCGCGCCGTGCGGGCGGCCCGCCCAGCGGATGGTGCCGGGGGTGGCGGAGAGGCGGAACAGCACGTTCTGCATGCGCAGCGGGCCCAGCTCGGGGTCGTCGACGGTGGTGACGGTGTCCAGGGCCGCGTACTGGGGGTCGGTCATCACGTCCCGGACGTCCTGGACCGGGGCCACCGCCGCCTCCGCCTTCTCGAAGGCCGCCAGGACCTCGTCGCGGGGGCGTGCGGCGATCCAGCCGCCGACCGCCTCGTCCAGGACGTCCGCGTGCCGGGCCCGGTCGGCGCCGGTGGCGAACCAGGGCTCGTCGATCAGGTCGGCGCGGCCGACCAGCCGCATCACGCGTTCCGCGACGGACTGCGCGGAGGTGGAGACCGCGACCCAGCTGCCGTCGGCCGTGCGGTAGGTGTTGCGCGGGGCGTTGTTCTGGGAGCGGTTGCCGGTACGGGGCTGGACGTGGCCGAGCTGGTCGTACCAGAGGGGGTGCGGGCCGAGGACGGTGAGGATCGGTTCGATGATCGCCATGTCGACGACCTGTCCCGCGCCGGTGCGGCCGCGGGCGGCGAGGGCGGTCATGACGGCGTACGCCGTGGCCAGTCCGGCGATGGAGTCGGCGAGGCCGAAGGGCGGGAGCGTGGGGGGCGCGTCGGGTTCGCCGGTGATCGCGGCGAAGCCGCTCATCGCCTCGGCGAGGGTGCCGAAGCCCGGGCGGTGGGCGTAGGGGCCGAACTGGCCGAAGGCGGTGACCCGGGTGAGGACCAGGCGGGGGTTGACGGCGGCGAGTTCCGGCCAGCCGAGGTTCCATCTCTCCAGGGTGCCGGGGCGGAAGTTCTCGATGACGACGTCCGCGCCGGCGGCCAGCCGGCGGAGGGTGGACTGCCCGCCGGGCCTGGACAGGTCGAGGGTGATGGCGCGCTTGTTGCGGCCGAGGTGTTTCCACCACAGGCCGATGCCGTCCTTCGCCGGGCCGTGGCCGCGGGAGGGGTCCGGTTTCGTGGGGTGCTCGATCTTGATCACCTCCGCGCCGAAGTCGCCGAGCAGGGTGGCGGCGAGCGGACCGGCGAAGAGGGTGGCCATGTCGAGGACGCGCAGGCCGGTCAGGGGTGGGGTGGGCGTGGGTGTCACGGGCGGGTCGCCTCCAGGTGGGTGAGGTGGGCCAGCGTGTCGAAGCCGGTGCCGTCGAAGTCCGCGATGGAGGTGGCGAGGCGGTTCTTGAGGGGGGCCGTCCAGCGGTCGGGCAGGGCGGCGGGGGAGCCGGCGAGGAGCGCGGCGATGCTGCCGGCCGTCGCCCCGTTGGAGTCGGTGTCCCAGCCGCCGGAGACCGCACGGCAGATCGTGCCGCTGAAGTCGCCGTCCGCGTGGGTGAGGGCGGCGGCGATCAGGGCGGTGTTGGGGATGGCGTGGACCCAGTGGTAGGCGGCGTGACGGGTGTGGAGTTCGTCCACGACCGTCGCGAAGTCCTCGTGGTGTGCGGCCAGCCGGACCGCGTGGCGGACGGCCTCGGCCAGCCGCGCGTGCGGGGGGACGACGGACAGGCCGGTACGCAGGCAGGTGTGGACGTCGGCGGTGCCGGTGGCCGCGGTGGCGATGGCGGCGGCGGTGAACATCGCGGCGTAGACGCCGTTGGCGGTGTGGGTGAGGGTGGCGTCCCGGTAGGCCTGTTCGGCCGCGCCGGCGGGGTCGCCGGGGTTGGTCCAGCCGTGCAGGTCGGCGCGGATCAGGGCGCCGATCCACTCGCGGAAGGGGTTGCGGTGGCGGGCGGTGTGCGGGGGCTCGACGCCGCTGAGGAGGTTGCGGTAGGCGACGCGTTCCGCGGTGAAGGCGCGCCCGGCGGGGAGTTCGTCGAGCCAGAGGCCGGCCACGTCCGTGGTGGTGAAGTCCTTGGCGTGGCGTTGCAGCAGCAGGAGATTGAGGAGGGGGTAGTTGAGGTCGTCGTCCTCGGGCATGCCGTCGATGTTCTCGGCGAGGGAGGTGCCGGCCGAGCGGCGGTTCCAGGGGTAGGTGCCGAGGAGCGGCCCGGGGACGCCCCGGGCGGTGAAGTAGGCGGTCAGCGGCCAGTTGCCGGCGGCCTGGGCGAGCTGGCGGATGCCGGTGAGGGGCAGCTTCTCGACCGGCTTGCCCAGCAGGCAGCCGACCGCACGGCCCAGCCAGGCGGCGTGCAGGCGGGACTCCAGGCCGGCCGGGGGGCGGGGCGCGCGGGGAGGTGACGGCCAGTCCGGGCACAGGGACCTGATCCGCTCCAGGCCCGTCGGCTCCTTGTCCCGGAGCCAGCTCGGCAGGTCCGCCAGTTCGTCCAGCAGGTCCTCCGCCAGCTGGCGCAGGTAGCGGGAGGCCGGCCGCGGCGAGGCACCCGCGCGGACCGGGGCCTCGGGGCCGCCCGCGGCCTGCCAGCGCTTCTCGATCGCCGTGGGCCGGCGGCCGTCCTGGTGTGCCTGGCGGAGTTCGTGGCCGATCAGGTCCTCGGGCTGGACCCAGGTCAGGCGCAGCATGCGGTGCCTCCCAGCGCGGTGAACGACTGCTCGTGGGCACGGCGCCGGCGTACGTCCCGTCCGAAGACCTCCGCCGCGACCTCGCTGAGCGTGCGCGCCGGTTCCCACAGGTCCAGGCGGCTGGCCTCGGCCACCGTCTTCGACCACTCCTCGGGGACGGGGGAGCCCAGCGCGCCCGCGAGCGCGCCCGCCATCGTGGCGGTCGAGTCGCAGTCGCGGCCGTAGTTCACCGAACCGAGCACCGCCCGGCGGTAGTCGCCGTCCGCGACCAGCAACATGCCCAGCGCGACCGGGAGTTCCTCGATCGAATGCAGGCGGGAGGGGCGGCGGGCGCCGAGGGAGGGGGAACGGTAGTCGGGGCCCACCGTGTCGTAGGGGGCCACCGCCGCGCGCAGCGGGGCCAGCGCCGACTCGAAGTCGCGGTGCCGGCGGGCCACTTCGCAGACCGCCTCGATCGCCGCCCGGGTGCCGTCCTTCGCCAGTTCCAGGCAGGTCCGCACCACCGACTCCGGTGTCGCCCCCGGGGTGCAGGCCGCGGCCACCGCCGCCGCGAAGACGCCCGCCGCCTCGCGCCCGTACGACGACTGGTGGGCGCCGGCGACGTCCAGCGCCTCGGCGTACGCGCCCGCCGGGTTGGCGGCGTTGACCAGGCCGACGGGCGCCATGTACATCGCGGCACCGCAGTTGACGATGTTGCCGACGCCGGCCTCCCGGGGGTCGACGTGACCGTAGTGCAGCCGGGCCACCAGCCACTTCTCCGCCAGGAAGATCCGGTGCAGGGGGAGGGCCTGCGACTCCAGCTCCGGGATCCAGCGCGGGGTCGTGATCAGGTCCGGGACCAGGTGGTCGGCGACGGCGTAGGCGTCGAGGTGGTCGCGGACCCGGGCGTAGACGCGCACCAGCGCGTGCGTCATCAACGTGTCGTCGGTGACGTGGCCGTCGCCCTTGTGGTAGGGCGCGATGGGCCGGGCGGTGCGCCAGGCGTCGCCGTTCCAGGGGCCGACCACGCCGTGCACGCGGCCGCCGTGCCGTTCGGCGATCTGGTCGGGGGAGCAGCCCTCGACGGGGCCGCCGAGGGCGTCGCCGACGGCCGCGCCGACGAGGGCGCCGGTGATCCGGTCATTGAGAGAGTCTGCTCGGCTTTCTTCTCCTTTGGGGGTCATGAGCCGAATCATCCCCCTGGCAGGGCCGGTTGTGCGGCTTCCAGCAGCTCGGCGAGTTCCACGAGGTCGGTTCCGGTGAGGCGGGGGAGCACGCAGCCGGAGAGGTGGCGGCAGGTGTCGCGCCAGGACGCCGGGACCGACGCGCCGCCGCCGAGCGCGCCGGTGAGGGCGCCCGCGAGGGCCGGGGCGGAGTCCGCGACGCGGGAGAGGCAGGCCGCGGCGGGTACCGCCTCCGCGATCCGGCCCTGTGCGGCGAGGGTCAGGGCGAGGGCGACCGGGACCGTCTCGGCGGCGGCGACGCCGTAGCTGTAGACGTGGTCCACGATCTGGTGTTCCAGGAGGGGGATCAGCGCGAAGGCGCTGACGGCGTCCGCCGCGAGGGCCACGGCGTGGCGGGCGTTGCGCCCGATCTCCGTCTCCGCGGGCAGTTCGGCGAGCGCGGCCGTCACGCAGGCGTGCGCGTCCGCGCCGGCCAGCGCCAGGGACACGGCGGCGGCCATCGCCCGGGCGCCGTGCACGCCGTCGCCGTCCTGGGTGTAGCGGGCGTCGAACTCGGCGAGCGACGCGGCGAGCGCGGGGTCGCCGGGGTGGGCCACGGCCAGTACGCAGGCCCGGACGCAGGCCGCGTCGTCGAAGTAGTGCGGGTTGTCGTGGCCGGTGGCGGGCGGGCGCAGGCCGGCGGCGAGGTTGCCGAGGCCGGCCCGGACGGAGATGCGGGCGCGCAGCGGAAGGACGGCGGACTCGACCTCGGGGGCGCGTTCGGCGGCCGCCGCGACCTCGCCGGCGACGGCGGTCCAGGTGAGGTCGATGGCGGCGCGCACCCGGCGTTCCCGGCTGAGGTCGCCCAGCGCGGTGTCGTCGCCGGCCCGCAGCACCGCCTCCGCGGCGAAGGCCGCCCACTCGGCGTCGTCGGAGGGGCCGAGGCGGAGCGGCTCGGGGGGCTGGTTGAGGGCGATGGGGACGGGGAGGGTGGTCGTCGCGTTGTGCTCGGCGAAGGTGTCGAGTTCGCGGGTGAGGCGGCGGGTCCATTCGGGCATGCGGGCGGCGCGGTGCCGGGCGGCGGGCCAGCCGGCGGCGTCGCCCGCGGCCAGGCCCAGGAGGAGGCCCTCGACGCGGGTCCGCTTGCGCCGGCCTGGTCGGGGGTGTGCGGCCTCGGCTCCGCCTTCGGCCCGGCGTTTCCCGCCCGCGCCATCCGTGCGGGATGCGTCGTCGGGTGCGGGCGGCCCCGGTGGGGGGTCCTCGCCCTCGGCGGGTGCGGGTGCGGATGTGGGTGCCGGTGTGATGGCGGGGGCGGTGGCGGGGGCGGAGCCGCGGCTGGGGGGCGTTGCCTCCAGGGCGGTGGGGTCCGCATCGGTGGGCGGGGGAGCGCCGGGGGCGGTGTGCAGGGCCAGGGGGGTCTCGTCCCACGGTGCCGGTGGTCTCATCGGGTCTCCCCGGCCGGTGCCGCCCCCGCGGTGAGCAGGTCCGCCACGTCCCGTACGTGGTGACCGGCCATCGACGGCAGACAGCTGCCCCGGGCGGGGCCGATCGCCGCCGCCCACTCCCGCGGGATCGCCGGCTCGCCCTGCGTCGCGCCGGCCAGGGCGCCCGCGACGGCGGCGGTCGTGTCGGCGTCGCGCCCCATGTTGACGGCCGTGAGCACCGCCTCCCGGAAGTCGCCGTCGGCCGCCGCGTAGGCGCCGTAGGCCAGGGCGACGGCCTCGGGCGCGAGGTCGGTCCAGGGGTAGCCGCCGATGACCACGGCGGAGCGCACCGCGCGTTCGCCGCGGTGCGCCACGGCGACGGCGCGGCGCAGCGAGCGGGCGGTCCAGGAGTCGTCCGGCACGACGGCGAGGGCGGAGGCGACCACGGCGACGGGCGGGGCGCCCCCCATCGCCGCCGCGACCCCGGCCGCGACCGCCTGGCCGCCGTAGATGCCCTCGCCCTCATGGCTGACCGAGCCGTCGATCGCCACCAGGCGGGCCGCCTCGGCGGGGCGGCCCGCCGCGAACACCCCGAAGGGCGCGGCCCGCATGGCCAGGCCGTCGCTCCAGGCGTGCCGGTGCTGGGCGGAGATGGGCGCGGCGAGGCCGCGGCGGAGGTTCTCCAGGGTGCCGCGCTCGCTGAACCCCGCCCCCCGGAACTGCCCCTCGGCACGGTCCGCGATCCAGGCGTGCCAGGCGGCCTCCACATGGGCGGGGGTGAGCGCGGAGCCGTGCCGGGCCAGCAGCAGACCCGAGAAGATCGCGTACTCGGTGTCGTCGGTGCCCGCCGGGCGGTCGGTGACGTATCCGGTGATGCGGCCGAAGCGGGCGCGGATCTCGGAGGGCTTCATGTTCTCGGCGGGGGCGCCCAGGGCGTCGCCGACGGCCAGGCCGAGCAGGGCGCCGCGGGCCCGGGCGCGGAGTTCAGCGGCGTCCCCGGGGGCCGGGACCGAGGGAACGCGGGCGATCGATGGCATCGCGGCCTCTCCTCTCGGGTTCTCGCAGAAGCGCCTCGGGGCCTTGCGCGTAAGGCACCTCTCAAGGCGCGGAACCCTTTGCGGAACTCTCCCCCGGTGTGGTGTGGTGCGCAGCCTCCCGGAGCCCAGCGTCACCCGGTCGACATGTGAGCGACTAATGATACGAATGAGCGCAGAACGGTAAAACCGCAGGTTAGCGCAGCCTTTCCTTGCTGGCGGGGGTGGCATGCCGGGCGTAGTCTGGGCGTTGTCAAAAAATAGAACGTGTCCAGATTGATCTGTGGGGGACCGGTATGGCCATCATCGAGACCGAAGCGGCGCTGCACGAGGCGCACCGCGACAACCACACGCACCGGGACGTGAACGGCGGCTGGCTGCGCCCCGCCGTCTTCGGTGCCATGGACGGCCTGGTGTCCAACCTCGCCCTGATGACCGGCGTGGCCGGCGGATCGGTCGGCCAGCACGCCATCGTGCTGACCGGGCTCGCCGGCCTCGCCGCCGGCGCCTTCTCGATGGCCGCCGGCGAGTACACGTCCGTGGCCTCCCAGCGGGAGCTGGTCGAGGCCGAGCTGGACGTGGAGCGGCGGGAGCTGCGCAAGCACCCCAAGGACGAGGAGGCCGAGCTGGCCCGGCTCTACGAGGCGCGGGGCGTGGAGCCGGGGCTGGCCCGCGAGGTGGCCCGGCAGCTGTCCGCGGACCCGGAGCAGGCGCTGGAGATCCACGCCCGCGAGGAGCTCGGCGTCGACCCCCGGGACCTGCCGTCGCCGCTGGTCGCCGCGGTGTCGAGCTTCGGCTCCTTCGCGCTGGGCGCCCTGCTCCCGGTGCTGCCGTACCTGCTCGGGGCGACCGCGCTGTGGCCGGCGGTGCTGCTCGCGCTGCTCGGGCTGTTCGGCTGCGGAGCCGTGGTGGCCAAGGTGACCGCGCGGACCTGGTGGTTCAGCGGACTGCGGCAGCTCGCGCTCGGTGGTGCGGCGGCCGGTGTGACGTACGTCCTGGGCAATGTGTTCGGAACGGCCGTAGGATAAAGGGGATCGGACGTATGCGTCGGGCCGCATAAGCAGCCGTTACTTACTGGTTTCGGGTACGCGACGACCGGGCATGAGCCGTAAGCGCTGTGGGCAATGAGGCCCGCCGCGCACCTCCGGGTGAGCGACGCTGCTTTCCCGATCTTCCGGACCGGCGGGCAGGGACCTGTCCGTCCCGGTCCCTCCATACCTTCGCCGCCCGTGCGCGGTACCCACGCCGCGACCCGCGGCGTCCGCATGTTGGAACGGTGTTTCCGGTTCCCGAGAATCGCTCCATCATGTAACCTGCACGAAATTTTGATCTCACGCGGAGGGCCAGCGTCGTCCCTCGGCACCTGTATATGCCACATGACGACGACGGGAGAGCCGATGCGTACGCCGCGCCAGCCGTCCCAGCAGCCCACGAATGGCCAGAACTGGTCGTTCATGGATGCTCGCCCTGCTGCGCAGGGTATGTACGACCCCCGCAACGAGCACGACGCCTGTGGCGTCGGCTTTGTGGCCACCCTCACCGGCGAGGCGAGCCATGCGCTGGTCGAGCAGGCGCTCACAGTGCTGCGCAACCTCGAGCACCGCGGCGCGACCGGCTCCGAGCCGGACTCCGGCGACGGCGCGGGCATCCTCGCCCAGGTGCCGGACGCCTTCTTCCGCGAGGTGGCCGGATGTGAGCTGCCGCAGGCCGGCCGCTACGCCGCCGGTATCGCCTTCCTGCCGGAGCACGCCACCGACGAGGCCGTCTCGCGCATCGAGACGATCGCGGCCGAGGAGGGCCTGACCGTCCTGGGCTGGCGCGAGGTCCCCGTCGCGCCCGAACTGCTCGGCGCCACCGCCCGGTCGACCATGCCCGCCTTCCGGCAGCTCTTCGTCACCGACGGCGTCTCGGAGGGCATCGCCCTCGACCGCAAGGCCTTCGTGCTGCGCAAGCGCGCCGAGCGCGAGGCCGACGTCTACTTCGCGTCGCTGTCCGCGCGGACGATCGTCTACAAGGGCATGCTGACCACGGGTCAGCTGGAGCCCTTCTTCCCGGACCTGTCCGACCGCCGCTTCGCCTCCGCGATCGCGGTCGTGCACTCCCGCTTCTCCACCAACACGTTCCCGTCGTGGCCGCTGGCGCACCCGTACCGGTTCGTCGCGCACAACGGTGAGATCAACACCGTCAAGGGCAACCGCAACTGGATGCGCGCCCGCGAGTCCCAGCTGCGCTCGGGGCTCTTCGGCGCGCCGGAGCGGCTGGACCGGGTCTTCCCGATCTGCACCCCGGACGCCTCCGACTCGGCCTCCTTCGACGAGGTGCTCGAGCTGCTGCACCTGGGCGGCCGTTCGCTGCCCCACTCCGTGCTGATGATGATCCCGGAGGCGTGGGAGAACCACGACTCCATGGACCCGGCCCGGCGCGCCTTCTACCAGTACCACTCCACGATGATGGAGCCCTGGGACGGCCCGGCCTGCGTCACCTTCTCCGACGGCACCCAGGTCGGCGCGGTCCTGGACCGCAACGGCCTGCGCCCCGGCCGCTACTGGGTCACCGACGACGGCCTGGTCGTCCTCGGCTCCGAGGTCGGCGTCCTCGACATCGACCCCTCGAAGGTCGTCCGCAAGGGCCGTCTGCAGCCCGGCCGGATGTTCCTGGTGGACACCGTCGAGCACCGGATCATCGAGGACGACGAGATCAAGGCCGCCCTGGCCGCCGAGCACCCCTACGCCGAGTGGCTGGAGGCCGGCGAGATCGAGCTGGGCGACCTGCCCGAGCGCGAGCACATCGTGCACACCCACGCCTCGGTCACCCGCCGCCAGCAGACCTTCGGGTACACCGAGGAGGAGCTGCGCGTCATCCTGGCGCCCATGGCCAAGTCCGGCGCCGAGCCGATCGGTTCGATGGGCACCGACTCGCCGATCGCGGCCCTGTCCGACCGCCCGCGGCTGCTCTTCGACTACTTCACCCAGCTCTTCGCGCAGGTCACCAACCCGCCGCTGGACGCGATCCGCGAGGAGCTGGTCACCTCGCTGCGCAGCCCCCTCGGCCCGCAGGGCAACCTGCTGGAGCCGACGGCCGCCTCCTGCCGCAGCGTCGTGCTGCCCTTCCCGGTGATCGACAACGACGAGCTGGCCAAGCTCATCCACATCAACGCCGACGGCGACATGCCCGGCATGAAGGCCGCCACGCTGTCCGGCCTGTACCGGGTCGGCGGCGGCGGTGACGCCCTCGCCGCGCGCATCGAGGAGATCTGCGCCGAGGCCGACGCCGCCATCGACAACGGCGCCCGGCTGATCGTGCTCTCCGACCGGCACTCGGACGCCGAGCACGCGCCGATCCCGTCGCTGCTGCTGACCGCGGCCGTCCACCACCACCTCATCCGCACCAAGCAGCGCACCCAGGTGGGCCTGCTGGTCGAGGCCGGCGACGTCCGCGAGGTCCACCACGTCGCCCTGCTCATCGGCTACGGCGCCGCCGCCGTCAACCCGTACCTGGCGATGGAGTCCGTCGAGGACCTGGTCCGCGCGGGCACGTTCCTGCCCGGCGTCGAGCCCGGCAAGGCCATCCGCAACCTGATCTACGCGCTCGGCAAGGGCGTGCTGAAGGTCATGTCCAAGATGGGCATCTCCACCGTCGCCTCCTACCGCGGCGCCCAGGTCTTCGAGGCCGTCGGTCTCGACGAGGCCTTCGTGACGCAGTACTTCAACGGCACGGCCACCAAGATCGGCGGCGTCGGCATCGACGTCATCGCCCAGGAGGTCGCCGCCCGGCACGCCAAGGCGTACCCGGCCTCGGGCATCGCCCCGGCGCACCGCGCGCTGGAGATAGGCGGCGAGTACCAGTGGCGCCGCGAGGGCGAGCCGCACCTGTTCGACCCGGAGACGGTCTTCCGCCTCCAGCACTCCACGCGCACCGGCCGCTACGACATCTTCAAGAAGTACACCGAGCGCGTGAACGAGCAGTCCGAGCGGCTGATGACGCTGCGCGGCCTGTTCGGCTTCACGTCCGACCGGCAGCCGATACCCGTCGACGAGGTCGAGCCGGTCAGCGAGATCGTCAAGCGGTTCTCCACGGGCGCCATGTCCTACGGCTCGATCTCCCGCGAGGCGCACGAGACGCTCGCCATCGCCATGAACCAGTTGGGCGGCAAGTCCAACACCGGTGAGGGCGGCGAGGACCCGGAGCGGCTCTACGACCCGGCGCGCCGGTCGTCCATCAAGCAGGTCGCCTCCGGCCGCTTCGGGGTGACCAGCGAGTACCTGGTCAACGCCGACGACATCCAGATCAAGATGGCCCAGGGCGCCAAGCCCGGCGAGGGCGGTCAGCTGCCCGGCCACAAGGTCTACCCGTGGGTCGCCAAGACCCGCCACTCGACGCCGGGTGTCGGCCTGATCTCGCCGCCGCCGCACCACGACATCTACTCCATCGAGGACCTGGCCCAGCTGATCCACGACCTGAAGAACGCGAACCCGCAGGCGCGGATCCACGTGAAGCTGGTCTCCGAGGTCGGCGTCGGCACGGTCGCGGCCGGTGTGTCGAAGGCGCACGCGGACGTGGTGCTGATCTCCGGCCACGACGGCGGCACGGGTGCCTCCCCGCTGACCTCGCTGAAGCACGCCGGCGGCCCCTGGGAGCTCGGCCTCGCCGAGACCCAGCAGACGCTGCTGCTCAACGGGTTGCGCGACCGCATCGTCGTGCAGACCGACGGCCAGCTGAAGACCGGCCGCGACGTCGTCATCGCCGCGCTGCTCGGCGCCGAGGAGTTCGGTTTCGCCACCGCGCCGCTCGTCGTCTCCGGCTGCGTCATGATGCGCGTCTGCCACCTGGACACCTGCCCGGTCGGCATCGCCACCCAGAACCCGACGCTGCGCGACCGGTTCACCGGCAAGCCCGAGTTCGTGGTGAACTTCTTCGAGTTCATCGCCCAGGAGGTGCGCGAGCTCCTGGCCGAGCTGGGCTTCCGCTCCATCGAGGAGGCCGTCGGCCACGCCGAGACCCTCGACGTCACGCGGGCCGTCGACCACTGGAAGGCGCAGGGCCTGAACCTGGAGCCGCTGTTCCACGTGCCCGAGCTGCCCGAGGGCGCGGTGCGCCACCAGGTCGTCGGGCAGGACCACGGCCTGGAGAAGGCGCTGGACAACGAGCTGATCAAGCTCGCCGCCGACGCGCTGAACGCCTCCTCGGTGGAGGACGCCCAGCCGGTGCGCGCCCAGGTCGCCATCCGCAACGTCAACCGCACGGTCGGCACCATGCTCGGCCACGAGGTGACGAAGAAGTTCGGCGGCGCCGGGCTGCCCGAGGACACCATCGACATCACCTTCACCGGGTCCGCCGGCCAGTCCTTCGGCGCCTTCGTGCCGCGCGGCGTCACGCTGCGCCTGGAGGGCGACGCCAACGACTACGTCGGCAAGGGCCTGTCCGGCGGCCGCCTGATCATCCGCCCGCACCGCAACGCCGACCACCTCGCCGAGTTCAGCGTCATCGCGGGCAACACCCTCGCGTACGGCGCCACCGGCGGCGAGATGTACCTGCGCGGCAAGGTCGGCGAGCGCTTCTGCGTCCGCAACTCCGGCGCGCTGGTGGTCTCCGAGGGCGTGGGCGACCACGGCTGCGAGTACATGACGGGCGGTCACGCGGTGGTCCTCGGCGAGACCGGCCGCAACTTCGCGGCCGGCATGTCCGGCGGTGTCGCCTACGTCCTCGACCTCGACCGCGACAACGTCAACGTCGGCAACCTGGAGGCGGTCGAGGCGCTCGAGGAGTCCGACAAGCAGTGGCTGCACGACGTGGTGCGCCGCCACCAGGAGGAGACCGGCTCCACCGTCGCCGGCAAGCTCCTGGCCGAGTGGGACACGGCGGTCGACCGCTTCAGCAAGATCATTCCCAGCACGTACAAGGCAGTGCTCGCCGCCAAGGACGCCGCCGAGCGAGCCGGTCTCTCCGAGTCCGAGATCACCGAGAAGATGATGGAGGCGGCGATCAATGGCTGACCCGAAGGGCTTCTTGAACCACGGCCGCGAGGTCGCCACGTCCCGCCCCGTCGAGGAGCGCGTCAAGGACTGGAACGAGGTCTATGTCCCCGGCTCCCTGCTGCCGATCATCAGCAAGCAGGCCAGCCGCTGCATGGACTGCGGCATCCCGTTCTGCCACAACGGCTGTCCGCTGGGGAACCTGATCCCCGAGTGGAACGACTACGCCTACCGCGAGGACTGGGGCGCCGCCTCCGAGCGGCTGCACGCCACGAACAACTTCCCGGAGTTCACCGGCCGCCTGTGCCCGGCCCCGTGCGAGTCGGCGTGTGTGCTCGGCATCAACCAGCCGCCGGTCACCATCAAGAACGTCGAGGTCTCGATCATCGACAAGGCGTGGGAGACCGGGGACGTCGCCCCGCAGATCCCGGAGCGCCTGTCCGGCAAGACGGTCGCGGTGATCGGCTCGGGCCCGGCGGGCCTGGCCGCCGCCCAGCAGCTGACCCGGGCCGGCCACACGGTGGCGGTGTACGAGCGGGCGGACCGCGTCGGCGGCCTGCTGCGCTACGGCATCCCCGAGTTCAAGATGGAGAAGCGGCACATCAACCGCCGTATCGAGCAGATGCGCGCGGAGGGCACCCGCTTCCGCACCGGCATGGAGATCGGCCGCGACCTGAAGGCCACGGACCTGAAGAAGCGGTACGACGCGGTCGTCATCGCCGCCGGTGCGACCACCGCCCGCGACCTGCCGGTCCCCGGCCGTGAGCTCAAGGGCGTCTACCAGGCGATGGAGTACCTGCCGCTGGCCAACAAGGTCCAGGAGGGCGACTACGTCGCCCCGCCGGTCTCGGCCGAGGGCAAGCACGTCGTCGTGATCGGCGGCGGCGACACGGGCGCCGACTGCGTGGGCACCGCCCACCGCCAGGGCGCGGCGTCCGTCACCCAGCTGGAGATCATGCCGCGGCCCGGCGAGGACCGGGCGCCGCACCAGCCGTGGCCGACCTTCCCGATGCTCTACAAGGTCACCTCCGCGCACGAGGAGGGCGGCGAGCGGGTCTACTCCGTCTCCACCACCCACTTCGAGGGCGACGAGGACGGCAACGTCCAGTGGCTGCACCTGGTCGAGGTGGAGTTCGTCGACGGCAAGCTGACCCAGCAGCCGGGCACGGAGCGCAAGATCCCCGCCCAGCTGGTCACGCTGGCGATGGGCTTCACCGGCACCGACCGGGAGAACGGCCTGGTCGAGCAGTTCGGCCTGGACCTCGACGAGCGCGGGAACATCGCCCGCGACGCCGACTTCCAGACCAATGTGCCGGGCGTGTTCGTCGCCGGCGACGCCGGCCGCGGCCAGTCCCTCATCGTGTGGGCGATCGCGGAGGGCCGTTCGGCCGCCCGCGGCGTCGACCGCTTCCTCACGGGCGCCAGCGACCTGCCGGCCCCGGTCCGCCCGACGGACCGCGCGCTGACGGTCTGACGGCCCGGAGAAGACGTCCCGTACAACGGCGTACGGAACACAGACGGCGCCTGCCCGACCAGTCCCCGACCGGACCGACTGGGCAGGCGCCGTCGTCCGTCCGCGCCGGGGTGCCGTACCCTCGCCGCGTGGCAGCGATCAGTCTCAGCAAGGTCGAGCGGAGCGCGCCCGCGCTCGTGGACCTGTACAAGCGCGCCGGGGCCTCGCTCGGCCGGCACGGCCTGGAGGGACAGCGGGCCGCCGTGTACCTCGTCGTGGACTACTCGGGGTCGATGAAGCCGTACTACAGGGACGGCACGGTGCAGGCGCTCGCCGACCGGGTGCTGGGGCTGGCGGCGCACCTGGACGACGACGGCAGGGTGCCGGTCGTCTTCTTCTCCACGGACGTCGACGCCGTCTCCGACATCGCGCTCGACGGTCACCAGGACCGGATCGAGCGGATCGTGGCCGGCCTGGGGCACATGGGCAGGACCAGCTACCACCTGGCCATGGACGCCGTCATCGACCACTACCTCGACAGCGGCGCGCCGGACCCCGCCCTCGTCGTCTTCCAGACCGACGGCGGCCCGATCAACAAGCTCGCCGCCGAACGGTACCTGTGCAAGGCGGCGAAGCTGCCCCTGTTCTGGCAGTTCGTCGGCTTCGGCGAGCCGGGCAGCCGGCAGTTCGACTTCCTGCGCCGCCTGGACGACCTGCCGGTGCCGGAGCGCCGGCCGGTCGACAACGCCGGGTTCTTCCACGCCGGCGAGGCCCCGCGGCGGATCTCCGACAGCGACCTGTACGACCGCCTGGTGGGCGGGTTCCCGCAGTGGCTGGCGGCCGCGCGGGCACGGGGGATCGTCCGGGCCGGCTGAGATCCCGCCGGACCTTGGGTCCGGGCGCCGCTCCGTGCCACCCTGAAGTTGATCCGACGGGAGGGCGACGGCGTATGGACGGCGCACGATCGAGGAGGACGGCCGCGGGCCGGGCGGGCCGCCCGGGGCGCGGCGAGCGGCTGGCCGACTGGGCCGACGGGCGGCTCGGGCTGCACGTGCCGGCCCGGGCCAACCTGCGCAAGGTGTTCCCGGACCACTGGTCCTTCATGCTCGGCGAGGTCTGCCTCTACAGCTTCCTGGTGCTCGTCCTCACCGGCGTCTACCTCACGCTGTTCTTCGAGCCCAGCAGCGCCGAGGTGGTCTACGACGGGTCGTACACGCCGCTCAACGGCATCGTGATGACCCGGGCCTTCGAGTCCACCCTGGAGATCAGCTTCGACGTGCGCGGCGGGCTGCTCATCCGGCAGATCCACCACTGGGCCGCGCTGGTCTTCGTCGCCGGGATGCTCGTGCACATGATGCGGGTGTTCTTCACCGGCGCCTACCGCAAGCCCCGCGAGGTCAACTGGGTCTTCGGCTGGACCCTGCTGCTGCTCGGCGTCATCACCGGCCTGACCGGCTACTCGCTCCCCGACGACCTGCTCTCCGGCACCGGGCTGCGCTTCGCCCAGGGCGCCATCCTGTCCATCCCGGTGGTGGGCACCTACGCGGCGTTCTTCCTGTTCGGCGGCGAGTTCCCGGGGCACGACATCATCTCGCGGCTGTTCCCGGTCCACGTCCTGCTGCTGCCCGGGATCATGCTGGGCCTGGTGGTGGCCCACCTCGTCCTGGTCTTCCACCACAAGCACACCCAGTACCCCGGCCCCGGCCGGGACGAGAAGTCCGTGGTCGGCATGCCCTTCCTGCCGGTCTACCTGGCCAAGGCGGGCGGCTTCTTCTTCCTGGTCTCCGGCGTGCTCGCGGTGCTGGGCGGCCTCGCGCAGATCAACCCCGTGTGGGCGTTCGGGCCGTACCGCGCCGACCTCGTCACCACCGGCGCCCAGCCCGACTGGTACCTCGGCTTCTCCGAGGGCCTGATCCGGGTGATGCCGGGATGGGAGATCGACCTCGGGGGCCACACCCTCGTCCCCGGGGTCTTCCTCCCCTTCGCGCTCTTCCCGCTGATCCTGGCGGCCATCGGCGTCTATCCGTTCCTGGAGGCCTGGATCACCGGCGACCGGCGCGAGCACCACGTCCTGGACCGGCCGCGCAACGCGCCCGTCCGCACCGGCCTCGGCGTCGCCTGGCTCACCCTCTACGTGGTCTGCCTGATCGGCGGCGGCAACGACATCGTCGCCACCCATCTCCATCTGTCGATCAACGCCATCACCTGGTTCGTGCGGATCGCGTTCTTCGCCGCCCCGGTGCTGGCCTTCGTCGTCACCAAGCGGATCTGCCTGGGACTGCAGCGCCGCGACCGCGACCAGGTGCTGCACGGCCGGGAGACCGGCACCCTCAAACGGCTGCCGCACGGCGAGTACGCCGAGGTCCACGCACCCCTCACGCAGGCCCAGCGGCACACCCTCACCCAGCACGAGCAGCCGCCGCCGTACGAGATCGGGCCGCGGGTCGACGCGGGCGGCGTCCGGCGCCCCGTCACCGTCTCCCAGCGGGTGCGCGAGCGGCTGGCGCGGGCCATGTTCGGGCCCGGCAGCCACATCCCGAAGCCGACGCCGGAGGAGTACCGGGAGATCACGCGCGGGCACTGAGACTGAGGACGACGTCCCGCGCCCGCCCGCCTCTCAGGTGTCGCACTCCAGCACCGTCCGGCACAGCGCGCAGCGCGCCCGCACCCGTCCCCGCACCGGCACCCTGATCCGCTGGTGGCAGGTCGGGCAGGGGAACGACACCCGCAGCGGGCCGCGGGCGTCGGGGGAGAAGGCGTACGGCGTGTCCGGCGCGGTGACCGGGGCGTGGCGCTCCTGGGCGTGGCGGCGGTCGCGGGCGTAGCGCCGGCGGCCCGCCCGGCCCGCCGCGGTCAGCGGCGGCTGCTGCCCGTCGTGGCGGGCCAGGGCCATGCTCTTCACGTACGCCGTGTACGCCTGCGGGCTGGTGAACCACGGCGACGGGTCCTCCCCGAACACCAGGGCCCGCTTGGCCAGGACGTACCCGAACTCCTCGGGGGTGAGGTAGCCGAGCTTCTGGCTGGAGGCCGCGTCCTCCCGGTAGGCGTCGAGCAGCAGCCAGCCGGCGCCCAGGTACGTCGTCGCCGTGTCCGTGAGGATCTCGTTGTCGCGCGTGCCGGGGAACGACAGGTCCAGGCGGTGCAGGTAGACGTGCATGATCTCGTGCGCGAGCGCCGCGCCGATGTCCCGGCGGTGGGTGCGGAAGCGGTCGTTCAGCTCCACGAAGTACTCGGGGCCGGCGGTCAGTTCGACGTTGGCCGCGTGGTGCATCTCGCGGAAGCCGACGATCAGGCGGGCGTCCGGCAGCCGGTAGTGCCGGACCAGTTCCCGGGCCACCCGCTGGGCGCCGAGATGGAGGTCGTCGGTGTCGCAGAACGCCACGTCGGCCGGGAGCACGCTGGTCGCGAACGTCTGGACCGTGTCGCACGACAGCCGTCTGTACAGCGCGGTGATGGCGGCCCGCACCGTCTCCAGATGCGGGTAGCCGTGCTCGACCGGTCCGTCGTTCGCCACGCCCGTACCCCCAAGACGCCGTGAACCCGTTTCCACTGTACGAGGGGGCGAACGGGGAGGGGGAGAGCGCCGCCGGCGGGAAACCGTCGCCGCACGCTCGGTCTCCGCACGGCGGGGTGCCTGCCGGGAGTTCCCGGCGGTGACGAGGACGCGCCCCCGCACCGGGCCGCCGGCCGCCGGAGCGCGGGACGGCACCCGCCGCGTAGGGTGGGCGCCCATGAGCACCAGCAGCACCACCACCGATGACGTCGACCCGGCCGTCCGCGAGGAACTCTCCCGGCTGCGCGACAGCATCGACAACATCGACGCGGCCGTCGTCCACATGCTCGCCGAGCGCTTCAAGTGCACCCAGCAGGTCGGCCGGCTCAAGGCCCTGCACCGGCTGCCGCCCGCCGACCCGGCCCGCGAGGCACGGCAGATCGACCGGCTGCGCGCGCTCGCCGAGAGTGCCAAGCTCGACCCGGGATTCGCTGAGAAATTTCTCAACTTCATCATCGGCGAAGTGATCAGGCACCACGAGCGCATCGCCGAGGACACCGCCCAGGGCGCCGCCGCGGCGACCGACTGACCTCGGCGGACACCGCCCGGCACCGCCCGGCACCGCCCGGTCCGGCGAGGCAGCGGGCGGACCGCACCGCGCACCGATCGTCAGGGCCCGGCCACTGCGCGTCAGCACCTCGCTTACTCTGGTCTCCACGCCGGAGGGAGTTCGGGCATGGGGTCGGACGCCAAGATCCTCCTCGTGGACGATCACGAGGACACCCTGTTCGCGCTGGAGAGCGCCCTGGCGCCGCTCGGCTACGACCTGGGCCGCGCCACCAGCGGCGACGAGGCCCTGAAGCAGGTGCTCCGCGGCCAGGTGGGCCTGCTGCTGCTCGATGTGCGCATGCCCGGCGTCAGCGGCCTCGACGTGGTGCGCTACCTGCGCCGCCTGGAGCAGACCCAGCACATCCCCGTCGTGCTGCTCACCGGCTACGGCCCGGACCACGAACTGACCTCCGCCGCCTTCGGGCTGGGCGTCGCCGACCTCCTGATGAAGCCCGTCGACCCCTGGGCGCTGCGCACCAAGGTCCGCTACCTGTACGACGCCCACCGGCGCCACCAGGCCCTCGAACGCGAGGTGCGCGCACTGCGCGCCCTCCGGCAGCCCCGAGCGGACCCGGCGGACCCGGCGGACCCGGCGGACCCCGCGGACCCCGAGGAGCCGGGCGCCCGGCTGCCCGTACAGCGCGACCGGCGCGGCCAGGCGCCCGCGCAGGACCGCACGTAGCGCCACGAGACCCGTCCGCCCCTGTCCCGCTGCCGGTGGCATCAGGCAGCATGTGATCCATGTCCGTACTGACGCGCGACGAAGCGCAGACCCGTGCCCAGCTCATCGACGTCCGCCTCTACACGATCGACCTCGACCTGACCACCGGCGACGAGACCTTCGACTCGCGCACGGTGATCGAGTTCAGCGCCCGCGCGGACGCGGACACCTTCGTCGAGCTCAAGCCCGCCGAGCTGCGCTCGGTCACCCTGGACGGACAGCCCCTCGACCCCGAGACCCTCGACGGCAACCGCCTGCCGCTGAAGAACCTCACCGCCGGCGACCACGAACTGCGCGTCGACGCCGCCATGCGCTACTCCCGCACCGGCGAGGGCATGCACCGCTTCACCGACCCCACCGACGGCGAGACGTACGTCTACACCCAGCTGTTCCTGGACGACGTGCAGCGCGTCTTCGCCGCCTTCGACCAGCCCGACCTGAAGGCCGTCTTCGAGGTGTCGGTGCGGGCGCCCGAGGGCTGGACCGTCCTCGCCAACAGCGTCACCGAGCACACCGGCGGCGTCTGGCGGGCCGCGCCGACCCCGCTGATCTCCACCTACCTCGTCGCGGTCGCCGCCGGCCCCTGGCACTCGGTGCGCAGCCAACACCGCGGGCTGCCCTTCGGCATCCACTGCCGCCGCTCGCTCGCGCCCCACCTGGACATGGACGCCGACGAGATCCTCGACGTCACGCGCGCGTGCTTCGACCGCTACCACGAGAAGTTCGACGAGCCGTACCCGTTCGACTCCTACGACCAGGCCTTCGTCCCCGAGTTCAACGCCGGCGCCATGGAGAACCCCGGACTGGTCACCTTCCGCGACGAGTTCGTCCACCGGTCCGCCGTCACCGACACCGAGCGGCAGACCCGGGCGATGGTCATCGCCCACGAGATGGCCCACATGTGGTTCGGCGACCTGGTCACCCTCCGGTGGTGGGACGACATCTGGCTGAACGAGTCCTTCGCCGAGTACATGGGCTACCAGATCCTCAGCGAGGCCACCCGCTTCACCGGCACCTGGACCGAGTTCGGCGTCGCCCGCAAGGGCTGGGGCTACGACGCCGACCAGCGCCCGTCCACCCACCCCGTCGCCCCCGAGGCCGTCCCCGACACCGCCTCCGCCCTGCTCAACTTCGACGGCATCTCCTACGCCAAGGGAGCCTCCGCCCTGCGCCAGCTCGTCACCTGGCTGGGCGAGAAGGAATTCCTCGACGGCATCAACACCCACGTCGCCCGGCACCGGTTCGGCAACGCCAGCCTCGCCGACTTCCTCGACTCCCTGGCCGCCGCCACCGAACGCGACGTGCACGGCTGGGCCGAGGCCTGGCTGCGCACCACCGGCGTCGACACCCTCACCCCGCGCGTCACCACCGGCGACCACGGCGTCTGCACCCTCACCGTCGACCGCACCGGCAGCCGCCCGCACCGCGTCGCCGTCGGCCTGTACGACCAGGACCTCGGCGACGAGGGCCGCCTCACCCTGCGCGAATGCTTCCACCTCGACGTCCCGCACGCCGACGGCCACCCCATCGGCAAGCGCCCCGCCCTGCTCCTGCTCAACGACGGCGACCTCTCCTACGCCAAGGTCCGCTTCGACGAGCGGTCCTTCCGGACGGTGCGCGCGAGCCTGTCCGGCCTGCCCGACCCCCTCACCCGCGCGGTGGTGTGGAACGCCCTCAGAGACGCCGTCCGCGACGCCGAACTGCCGCCCCTGACCTACCTGGAGACGGCCCGGACCCACCTCCCGCGCGAGACCGACCTCGCCCTCGTCCAAGGCGTCCTCGGCTTCGCCACCCGCCAGATCGCCGACCGCTACCTCACCCCCGAGCAACGCCCCGCCGCCCTGGGCGTCCTCTCCGCCCTCTGCCGCGACCTGCTGCGCCGCACCGAGGACGGCGACCACCCCGGCCTGCGCCTGCTCGCCGTGCGCCACTTCGTCGACGTCGCCGCCCACCCCGACACGATCGCCGCGTGGCTCGCCGACGGCATCGTCCCCGGCGGCCCCGAGCTCGACCCCGAGCTGCGCTGGCGGATCCTGGGCCGGCTCGCCGTGCTCGGCGCCACCGACGAGGCCGCCATCGCCGCCGAACTCGACCGCGACCCGAGCGCCACCGGCCACGAGGGCGCCGCCCGCTGCCGCGCCGCCCTGCCCGACCACGCCGCCAAGCAGGCGGCCTGGGAGGCGATGTTCGCGCGCGACGAGCTGTCCAACTACCTGTTCACGGCCACCGCCCGGGGCTTCTGGCAGCCCGAGCAGGCCGAGCTGGTCCGCGCGTACGTGCCGCGCTACTACGCGGACGCCGTCGCCGTGGCGGCCCGCCGCGGCCCCGCGATGGCCGAGGCCGCCGGCAGCTGGGCCTTCCCCGCCCACGCCGTCGACGCCGACACCCTGAGGCTGGGCGAGGAGTGCCTGCGCGACGCGGAGCCGACGCCCGCGCTGCGCCGCAGACTGGCCGACCAACTGGACGACCTCGCACGGGCCCTGCGGGTGCGGGGCGCCTGACGCCCGGCCACCGGACCGGTGCGGCGGCGCGGGCCCCAGGGGCCCCGCCGCGCCGCCGCACCGGTTCCGACGTGCGGGCATGCGGCCGGTGCGTACCCTCTTTCGGGTCGTTCTGCCGGTACGTCCCGGGCGCATCGCCCCCTCCGCGTACAAGCTGGGTCCATGCCCACGCCGCCCCTCGCCTCAGGTCCCGAAGGCCGTGGCGCCCTGCGGCCGTTGCTGGACACCGTGCTCGACGCGCTGGACGCCGGCGGCCGGGCCCGCGGCGGCCCGCTCCCGGCGGGCGGCCCGGCGGCGGTCACCGCGCGGATCCGGGACGCGCTCGGGGAGGTCCTGCCGCAGGAGGGCGACCCGGACGCGCTGCGCGCCCTGGTGCACGCGCTCGCCGAGGGCGCCGCCGACCCGGCCGACCCGCTGTGCGCGGGCCACCTGCACGGCCCGCCGCTCGCCCTGGCCACCGCCGCCGACCTCGCCGCGGGCGTCCTCAACCCCTCCCTGGACTCCTGGGACCAGGCTCCGGCCGCCTCCGCCCTGGAAGCCCTGGTCACCCGGGCGCTCGCCGAGGAGGCCGGGGCGGCCGACTGCCTCGTCACCACCGGCGCCACCGAGTCCAACCAACTCGCCCTGCTGCTCGCCCGCGAGGCACAGGGCGGCGGCGTCCGGCTGGTCACCGCGGCCAACGCCCACCACTCCCTCGGCCGCGCCGCCTGGCTGCTCGGCCTGCCCGCGCCCGTCACCGTGCCCGCCCCGGCCGGCACCCTCGACCCGGCCGCCCTGGACGAGGCCCTCACCGGCCTGTCCGGGCCCGTGCTCGTCGCCGCCACCGCGGGCACCACCGACGCCGGGCTGATCGACCCGCTGCCCGAGATCGCCGCCCGGTGCCGCGCACACGGGGCCCGGCTGCACCTGGACGCCGCCTACGGCGGCGGGCTGCTGTTCAGCGAGCGGCACCGCCACCGGCTCACCGGGCTGGACGCCGCCGACACCGTCTCCCTGGACCTGCACAAACTCGGCTGGCAGCCGATCCCCGCCGGTCTGCTCACCGTCCGGAACGCCCGCGATCTCGCCGCGCTCGACCAGCGCGCCGACTACCTCAACGCGGGCGACGACACCGAGGCCGGCCTCCCCGACCTGCTGGGCCGCTCCCTGCACACCACCCGGCGTCCGGACATCCTGAAGATCGCCGTCACGCTCAGGAGCCTCGGCCGCCGGGGGCTCGGGTCGCTGGTCGACCAGGTGTGCGAGCGCGCCGAGGAGCTGGCCGGGCTGATCGCCGCGCACCCGGGCTTCGAGCTGTACGCCCGGCCCACCATCAGCACGGTCCTGTTCCGGCCCGCCGGCGCCCCGGACGACGCCGTGGCCGCCGTACGCCGCGCCCTGCTCGGCACGGGCCGCGCGGTCCTCGGCCGCGCCCGGCCGGACGGCCGGCTCTGGCTCAAGGCCACCCTCCTCAACCCCCACGCCCGGCCGCACGACCTGGCCGCCCTCCTGAACCTGGTGGAAGGACACACCCCCCGATGACCCGCCCGACGTATCCGCCGACCACACCGCCGTCCCCGGCCGGCGCGAGCCCCCGCACCGCCGCCGAGCCGGCCCCGCACGAACCCCGGGCCCCGCGCGACCTGGTCGGCATCGGCATCGGCCCGCTGAACCTCTCCCTCGCCGCACTCGCCCACCCCCTCGCCGAGCTCGACGCCGTCTTCTACGAGCAGCGCCCCGCCTTCGACTGGCACCCCGGCCTGCTCATCGACGGCGCCACCGTGCAGGTGCCGTTCCTCGCCGACCTGGTGACCCTCGCCGACCCCGCCAGCCGCTGGTCCTTCCTCAGCTACCTCAGGACCCGCGAGCGGCTCTTCCCCTTCTACTTCGCCGAGCGTTTCCACATCCGGCGCGCCGAGTACGACGCCTACTGCCGCTGGGTCGCCGAGAACCTGCCGGGGCTGCGCTTCCACCACCAGGTCGACGCCGTCCGCTGGAACCCCGAGCGGGACGTCTTCGAGGTCGACGTCACCCGGCTCGACGCCGACGGCGCGGCCGAGTCCTCCAGCCGGACGTACACGAAGAGCATCGTCCTCGGCATCGGCACCGAGCCCCACGTCCCCGACCCGCTGCGGCCCCTCGTCGACGCGCCCGGCGTCCCCGTGGTGCACGCCGCCGACTACCTCGGCCATCGCGCCACCCTGCTCGCCGCCGAGCACATCACCGTCGTCGGCTCGGGGCAGTCCGGCGCCGAGGTCTTCCTCGACCTGCTCCGGCACCGGCCGGCCGGCCGCGAGAAGCTGCACTGGATCGGCCGCAGCGAGGCCTTCGCGCCCATGGAGTACTCCAAGCTCGGCCTGGAGCACTTCACCCCCGACTACACGCGCTACTTCCACGCCCTGGCCGAGCCGGTCCGCGAGCAGCTCGTCACCGCGCAGTGGCAGCTGCACCGGGGCATCGACGCGGGCACCATCGCCGCCATCCACGACGAGCTCTACCGGCGCAACCTGGGCGGCGGCTGGCCCGACGCCGTGCTCACCCCCGGCGTCCGGGTCCGCACCGCCGGGCGGATCGCCACCACCCGGATCGAGCTCCACCTGGAGCACCTCCAGCAGGGCACCCGCTCCCGGCTCACCACCGACGCCGTCGTCCTCGCCACCGGCTACCGCGAACGCCCGCACACCCGGCTGCTCGCCGGGCTCGACCCCTACCTGCGCCGCGACAGCCAGGAACGCCCGCGCGTCGACGAGGAGTTCCGCCTGGCCCTGGACCCCTCGGTCACCGGATCGGTCTTCGTCCAGAACGCCTCGCCGCACACCCACGGCGTCGGCACCCCGGACCTCGGCCTCGCCGCGTGGCGCAGCGCCACCATCCTCAACACACTGACCGGCAAGGAGCCGTACCCGCTGCCGCAGCGCACCGCGTTCACCACCTTCGGCCTGGAGCAGCGCTCCCAGGTCCCGCCCGCCCGGAACCCGGGGACGCTCACCCCGCTGCGGGACGGGACCTGACACCGCGAGGCCCGCGGCCCCCAGGGGGTCCCGCCTAGAACACCGGCGTGCCGTCCCGCGTGAGCCGCCAGTCCGCGGACGCGAAGTCCTTCGGGTCCAGGACGCCCCTGGCGGTCACCCACTCCGCGATCCGGGTCCGGATCTCCGTCGACTCCGACCACAGCTCCGGCGCCGACGCCACATGCGGGAAGGCGCCGCCGCCGTTGGCCCGGTAGTTGTTCACCGCCAGCACGAACTGCCGGTCGTCGTCCAGCGCGGCACCGCCGAAGGCCAGGTTCCTGATCCGCGACCCGGCCGGCCGGGCGATGTCGATCTCGTACGTCAGCCCCGACACGTAGTCGTAGTTGTAGTCGGGGCGGCCGCCCGCGTTGGTCAGCTTGGTCACGTCGACGGGCGCGCCGGCCGCCGTCTGCACGAAGTACTCCGCCGAGTACTCCAGGTACGCCCGCAGCTGCGCGCCCGTCATGACCTTGGCGACCAGCGTGTTGTCGTACACGTACAGGCTCGACAGGTCCCGGATCGTCACCTCGCCGGCCGGGATCTCGGAGGTCCGCGAGAACGGCGACGCCTGCGCCAGCACCGGCAGCGACGCGTGCTCGGTGCCCGCCAGGGCGGCCTTGACCACGTCCTCCTGCACCTTGGTGATCAGGTCGATGATCGGGGCGTCGGTGCAGCGGGCCTCGGCCGTCGTCAGGGTCTCGGTCGCGGTGCCGACGACCTGGTTGACGTACTCCACGACCTTCGCGTGCTCGTCCGACAGCAGCCGGGTGATCTTCGGGTCGTCCTCGACCGTGTTGGAGTTGCGCAGCGACGCCCTGACCGACTCGACCTGCCACCGGCCCCGCTCGAAGACCAGCTCGAAGTCGAACAGGGTCAGCCGTTCGGCGTAGCACAGCGGTTCGGACAGGACCACCGGCCGGCCGGTCTGCTCGTTCGTGACCAGCAGCTCCTCGATCTCCACGTGCGCGTGGCCGACCAGGATCGCGTCGATGCCGGGCACCTGCCGGGCCACGTCGGCGGCGGCGTTCTCGACGTGCGGCAGCTGGTCGCCGTACGAGGACGTGCCCGAGGAGCCGCTGTGCGCGGAGACCACGACCACGTCCGCGCCCATCGACCTGAGCTTGGGCACCCACTTCGCCGCCTGCTCCACCAGCCCCGGGAAGACCAGCTTGCCCTGCACGTACGCCTTGTCCCAGATCGCGATGCCGGGGTTGGTCAGCCCGAGCACGGCGACCTTCACCGGCGCGGCACCCGGCACCCGGAACGTCTTCATGAGGTACGGCGGGAAGGCGGGCCGGAGCGTCCTGGCGTCGACGGCGTTGGCGCCCAGCAGTGGGAAGCGGCACTGCTCCTCGAACCTGCGCAGCGTCTCGATGCCGTAGTTGAACTCGTGGTTGCCGAGTGCCACCGCGTCGTACCCGATGGCGTTCATCGCCTGCGCCATCGGGTGCACCGGGCCGCCCTCGGCGGTGATCGGGTCGACCTTGGCGTAGTAGTACGTCAGCGGAGTGCCCTGGATCGTGTCGCCGGCGTCCAGCAGGAGCGTGTTGCGGCGGCCCTTCTCCTGGCGCACCCGCTCGACCAGCGTCGAGATCCGGGCCAGGCCCTGGACGTTGCCCTTGGCGTCGGAGTACTCCGCGTCCTTGAAGTAGTCCCAGTTGAAGACGTGCCCGTGCAGGTCGGTGGTGCCCATGACGGTGAGGGAGTACCGCTTGGGTGCCGGGTGCGGGCCTGCTCCTGGTGCGCCTCCGCCGGTGCCGCCGCCGCTCCGGCGATCGCCGCCCCCGCCCCGGTGACGGCGGACTTCTTCAGGAACTTCCGGCGGTTCAACGGCATGTGGAGCACTCCCAGGTCAACCTCGGACAACTGACAACGCGCGTAGATTCTGACCCGGACATGACTGCCACCAACAGGTCCAGGACGTTGCGATCTGATGACCGGCCAGGTTCCCCCGCCGCCGGGCGGTGACAGAGTGGGACGTATGACCGCACCCACCCCGCCCGCCGGCGCCTCGCCCGCCGAGGAGACCCGGCCGCCCGCCGTCCCCTACGGCACCCCCGACGCCCCCCGTGTCGCCGTCCGCGGCGAGGCGTGCCTGGAGGTCGACCCCGAGATCGCCCGGATCGGCGTCACCGTCACCGCCCGGGGCCGCGACCGGCGTTCCGCCCTGGGCGACCTCACCCGCCGCAACGCCACCGCCCTCGGCCTGGTGAAGTCCTACGGCGACGCCGTCGCGCACGTCGAGACCGGCGCCTTCTCCGTCACCCCGGAACTCACCGAGCACGGCCGCGGCGAACGGGTGCGCACCTACCACGGCGTCGTCCACATCACCGCCGAGCTGACCGACTTCACCGCCCTCGGCGAGCTCACCTCCCGCCTCGCCGACCTCGACCTCACCCGCGTCGACGGCCCCCGGTGGGGGCTGCGCCCGGACTCCCCCGCCCACCGCGAGGCCCGTCAGCAGGCCGTCCGCGAGGCGGTGCAGCGTGCCCGGGAATACGCCGAGGCGCTGGGCACGACCCTGGCGGCCCTGGTCGAACTCGCCGACCTCGGCGCCGAGAGCCCGCCGCCGTACCCGCAGGCCGCCGGTGCGCGCATGCGGTCCGCGGCCCACGCGGGCGCCGCCGAGGACGCGGTCGCCGCCCCGCTCGACCTCGAACCCCGGCGTCAGCACGTCCGGGCCCAGGTCGACGCGCGCTTCACGATGGTGCCGCCGCGGCTGTGAGCACGGCCCGGCGGCGCTCATCGGAGCGACTTGCCGCACACTTCAACGGTTGTCAACACCCCTTCACGCAAAGGTTGTTGAGTAGTCATGCCGGGCCAATGGTCTACCGGCCGGTAAGGCCTAGGCTCGCCTCATGCGCCGAGCAAAGATCGTTTGTACCCTGGGTCCCGCCACCGACTCGTACGACCAGATCAAGGCACTGGTCGACGCCGGAATGGACGTCGCCCGGTTCAATCTCAGCCACGGCGGACACGCCGAGCACGAGGAGCGCTACCAGCGCGTTCGCAAGGCCTCCGACGAGACGGGCCGCAGCGTCGGCCTGCTCGCCGACCTTCAGGGCCCGAAGATCCGGCTCGGCCGTTTCGCCGAAGGCCCTGTACTCCTTGAACGCGGCGACACCTTCACCATCACCGTGGAGGAGGGCGCCCAGGGCGACCGGCACGCGTGCGGCACCACGTACCGGGGCCTCGCCGGCGACGTCGCCCCCGGCGAGCGCATCCTCGTGGACGACGGCAAGGTGTGCCTGGAGGTCACCGAGGTCGACGGGCCCCGCGTGCACACCAGGGTCGTCGAGGGCGGCATGGTCTCCGACAGCAAGGGGCTGAACCTCCCCGGCGTCGCGGTCTCCGTACCCGCGCTCTCCGAGAAGGACGAGGCCGACCTGCGCTGGGCCCTGCGCACCGGGTTCGACGTCATCGCCCTGTCCTTCGTCCGCAGCGGCCGGGACATCGAGGACGTCCACCGCATCATGGACGAGGAGGGGCGCCGCCTCCCGGTGATCGCCAAGGTGGAGAAGCCGCAGGCGGTCGACGCGATCGAGGACATCGTGGCGGCGTTCGACGGCATCATGGTGGCCCGCGGCGACCTGGGCGTGGAGATGCCGCTCGAACAGGTGCCCATCGTCCAGAAGCACGCCGTCAAGCTGGCCAGGCGGAACGCCAAGCCGGTGATCGTGGCGACGCAGATGCTGGACTCGATGATCGAGAACTCCCGGCCGACCCGCGCCGAGGCCAGCGACGTCGCCAACGCCGTGATCGACGGCACGGACGCGGTGATGCTCTCCGGCGAGACCAGCGTCGGCAAGTACGCGATCGAGACGGTCCGGACGATGGCGAAGATCGTCGAGGCGGCCGAGGAGGACCTGCTCGCCCAGGGACTGTCCCCGCTGGCCGCGCTCGACAAGCCCCGCACGCAGGGCGGCGCGGTCGCCCGGGCGGCGGCGGAGACGGGTGACTTCCTCGGCGCGAAGTTCCTGGTGGCGTTCACCCAGTCCGGCGACACGGCCCGCCGCCTGTCCCGCTACCGCTCCCCGATCCCGCTGCTCGCCTTCACCCCGGAGCCCGCGACGCGCTCGCAGCTGAGCCTGACGTGGGGGGTCGAGACGTTCCTGGGCCCGCACGTGGAGTCGACCGACGCGATGGTGGCCCAGGTCGACGAGCTGCTGACCGAGTACGGCCGCTGCGCGCCCGGCGACACGGTGATCATCACGGCCGGCTCGCCTCCCGGCCTGCCGGGCACGACGAACATGGTGCGGGTGCATCGCATCGGCGAGACCTCGTGCTAGTGCCGCGGCAGGCGACGTTTTTGCCCGTGGCGGGCGTCGCGACGGGCGAACGTCGCCTGCCGTGGCACTGTCCCGGCGCCGGTCGCCCGGCGTGACCGGGGGCGTCGGCACGTGACAGAAGGCGGAGGCCCACCCGAGGGTGGGCCTCCGCCTTCTGTCGTCCGTGGTGCCGGGTGCGGGATTCGAACCCGCAAGCCCTCACGGGCAGATGTGTTTGAGACATCCGTGTATGCCATTCCACCAACCCGGCAGGACCGGCTGCACGGAAGCATACCGGGTCACCACAGCCCGCTGCCTCTGGGTAGGCTGCATACGCAGCAGCACCCGCCGGCCCGCACCAAGGAGCCCCCGTGACCGCCCCCGAGTCGCCCCAGCCCGTTGACGCGCCCGACGACGACACGTCGCACGTGCCTCCGCTGACGACCCGTGTCGTCATCGCCGAGGACGAGGCCCTGATCCGGCTCGACCTCAAAGAGATGCTGGAGGAAGAGGGCTACACGGTCGTCGGTGAGGCCGGGGACGGTGAGCAGGCCGTGGAGCTGGCCCGGGAGCACCGGCCCGATCTGGTGATCCTCGATGTGAAGATGCCCAGGCTCGACGGCATCTCCGCGGCCGAGAGGATCACCGAGGAGTCCATCGCGCCCGTCCTCATGCTCACCGCCTTCTCGCAGCGCGACCTCGTCGAGCGCGCCCGGGACGCGGGAGCGATGGCGTACCTCGTGAAGCCGTTCAGCAAGAGCGACGTCGTCCCGGCCATCGAGATGGCCGTCTCGCGGTACACGCAGCTGAAGGAGCTGGAGAGGGAGGTCGCCGACCTCAGCCAGCGCCTGGAGACGCGCAAGCTCGTCGACCGGGCGAAGTCGATCCTGCAGACCGAGTACGGGCTGACCGAGCCCGCCGCGTTCCGGTGGATCCAGAAGACGTCCATGGACCGGCGGATGTCCATGCAGCAGGTCGCCGAGGCGGTCATCCAGGACGCCGCCGAGAAGAAGGCGGCCAAGTCCTCCGACAAGGGCTGACCTCCCCCCGCGGCACGAGGCCCGCGTCCCCCTGGTGCAGAGGGGACGCGGGCCTCGTCGGGGGTGCCGGACGGCCTAGTCCTCGCCCAGGTAGGCCTTGCGGACCGACTCGTCGTGCAGCAGGTCCCGGCCGGTGCCGGACAGGACGATGGCGCCGACCTCCATGACGTGTCCGTGGTCGGCCAGGGACAGCGCGGCCTGGGCGTTCTGCTCGACCAGCAGGATGGTCGTGCCCTGGGCCTTCAGCTCGGCGATCGTCGCCATGATCTTCTGCATCATGATCGGCGAGAGGCCCATCGACGGCTCGTCCAGCATGAGCAGCTTGGGCTGGGACATCAGGGCGCGGCCCATCGCCAGCATCTGCTGCTCACCGCCCGAGAGGGTGCCCGCGGCCTGCTTGCGCCGCTCCCCGAGGATCGGGAAGAGGTCGTAGGCACGCTGGATGTCCCTCTCGATGCCCGGCTTGTCGCTGCGCAGGAACGCGCCGAGGCGCAGGTTGTCCTCGATCGTCATGCGCGGGAAGATGTGCCGGCCCTCGGGGGAGTGCGCCAGTCCGAGGGAGACGATCTGGTGGGCGGGGATCTTCCTCAGCGACTTGCCGTCGAAGCGGATCTGGCCGCCGGCCGGCTTCAGCAGGCCCGACAGGGTGCGCAGGGTCGTGGTCTTGCCGGCGCCGTTGGTGCCGATGAGGGTGACGACCTCGCCGGCGTCGACCGTGAACGAGATGCCCTTGACGGCCTCGATCTTGCCGTACGCGACCCGGAGGTCCTCGACTTCGAGCAGTGCGGTCATCGGTCGTTCTCCTTGCCGGACGCCGTGGTGTCGGCCTGTGCCCCCGCGGCCCCGCGCTCCGCGGCCTCGACCTCCGCGGCCTCGGCGGTGCCGGGGGCGCCTTCGAACGGCTCGCCGAGGTAGGCGGCGACGACCCGCTCGTCGCCCTGCACGGTGGCGCTGTCGCCCTCGACCAGCTTCTCGCCCTGGACCAGGACGGCGACGCGGTCGCAGAGGTTGAAGATGAACCGCATGTCGTGCTCGATGACGAGCACGGCGATGCCCTTGTCGCGGATGGCGAAGACCAGTTCCTCGGTGGCGCGCGTCTCCTGCGGGTTCATGCCGGCCGTGGGCTCGTCCAGCAGCAGCAGGCCCGGCTCGCTCGCCAGCGCCCGCGCGATCTCCAGCTTGCGCTGCTCGCCGTAGGGCAGGTTGCGCGCGAGGTGCTCCGCCTTGGCCGCGAGGCCGACGAACTCCAGCAGTTCCATGGCCCGTTCGCGGGAGGCGGCCTCCGCCTTGTGGAAGCCGGGGCCGCGCAGCAGGGCGGACCACAGCCCTTCCTTGGTGCGGGTGTGGCGGCCGACGAGCACGTTCTCCAGGACCGTCATGTTGGCGAACAGACGGATGTTCTGGAAGGTGCGGGCGATGCCCGCCGCCGTCACCTTGAAGGACTTCGGCGGCAGGACCGTGCCCTTGTAGCGGACCTCGCCCTCGGTGGGGACGTACAGGCCGGTCAGGCAGTTGAAGAAGGTGGTCTTGCCGGCGCCGTTGGGGCCGATGAGGCCGACGATCTCGCCGCTGTTGACCTGGAGGTCGACGCCGCGGACGGCGGTCAGGCCGCCGAAGCGCATGGTGACGCCGCGGGCGTCGAGGACGGCCTCACCGGTGGTGATGGTGTCGGTTGTCATGGGTCAGGCCCCTGCCTTGCTGAGGACTGTGGGTGCTTCCGTCTCTTCGTGGAACTCGAGCCGGCGGCGCCGGTTGGGGATGAGGCCCTCCGGGCGGAAGCGCATCAGCAGGACCAGTGCGAGACCGAAGGCGAAGAGCTGGTAGTCGCCGAGGAACTGGAGCTTGGCGGGGATGAGGTAGAGCAGCGCGGCGCCGACGAGCGGGCCGCTGATGGTGCCCATACCGCCGAGGACCACCGCGGCCAGCAGGAACGCCGAGTTGGGGGGCACCACATGGGCGAACTGGTACTGCTCGGGCGTCACGGTGTAGGTGACGTGCGCCTGGACCGTACCGGCGAGGCCGGCGAGCGCGGCGCCGAGGGCGAAGGCGATGAGCTTGACCCGGAAGCCGTTGATGCCCATGGCGAGGGCGGCGGTCTCGTCCTCGCGGATGGCGATCCACGCCCGGCCGATCCGGGAGTCGCTGCTGCGCCGGAAGACGACCACGACCACCAGCGTGATGAGGAGCATCAGCAGGAAGTAGTTGGCGAACCGCGCGATGGTGAAGCCGGCGATGGAGTGCTCCACGCCGAAGTCGAAGCCCAGGATGTCGAGGTTGGGGATCGAGGAGATGCCGTTGGAGCCGTTGGTGACGTCCGGGCCGGAGGTGCCGTCCAGGTTGAGGACGGTGATCCGGAAGATCTCACCGAAGCCCAGCGTCACGATGGCGAGGTAGTCACCGCGCAGCCGCAGGGTGGGGGCGCCGATGATGACGCCGAACACCATGGCGACGGCGGCGCCGAGCAGCGCCGAGGCCCAGAAGGGCAGCTGGATGTCGAACGGCGAGGAGGGCGAGCCGGAGACCATCGCCGCGGTGTAGGCGCCGACGCCGAGGAAGGCGACGTATCCGAGGTCGAGCAGGCCGGCCAGGCCGACGACGATGTTCAGGCCGAGGGCGACGGTGGCGAAGATCAGGATGTAGACGCCGATCGTCGCGTACTGGTCGTCGGACTGGGTGAAGGGGAAGGCGGCGGCCGCGACGAACGCGCCGATCATCGTCACGTTGCGGTGCCTGGCGGTGAGCGCCGAGACGCGGCCGACCAGACCGGCCTTGGCGGCCGCGGCGAAACCGAAGCCGGCGGTGATGAGGAAGCCGACGAAGAGCTCGTCGTACTCGGTGCCGATGCCGTAGGTGAAGACGGTCAGGCCGAGCGCGAGCGCGGCGACGATGACGAGGATCTCGGCGTACGCCGGCAGCGTGCGCGCGGGCGCGGCGGTGCCGGAGGCCAGGGAGGCCTTGACGACGGCGAGGGCGTGCCGCCGCCGCTGCAGGTACCGGTCCCTGGCGGAGTCCTCGGGGTCGGCGGGCTCGGCGACGGGCCGGTCGAACGGCAGGGCGAACGCGCCGAGCACGGCGGCCAGGGTGGCGACCGCCGCCGCCCAGCCGCCCGGCTCCAGGTTGACCAGGCCGCCGAGCTGGACGCTGATCGCGACGATCGTGTACCAGGCGGTGGCGAAGGCGCCGAGCGCGGACAGCTTCAGGGCGCTGTCGGCACCGGCGGGGGCGAGCCGGCGCAGGCCCTTGACGCCGTAGGAGGCGAGGCCGAACAGCGTGGTGAGGGCGCCGCCGACGAGGACGAGGACCTGCAGTCCGCCCGGGTAGCCGTAGACCGTGAGGTCGCCGGGGAACTCGGCGGTCCAGGTCCAGGCGAGGAAGGTCGAGACGATCGTCAGGGCGCCGCCGGCGGTGGCGAGGGCGCGGCCGATCCGCGGGGGGATCCCGATGAGGCCGGCGTGCCGGCCGGCGTCGGCCTCGCGGGCGGTCTCTGGTGCGGTGGTCTGTGTGGTCATCGGTGGATCACGCCCTGTCCGCGACGCGCTCGCCGAGCAGACCCTGCGGCCTGAGCAGCAGCACGAGGATGAGGAGTACGAACGCCCAGACGTTGGCCCAGGACTGGCTGCCGAACTGGTCCATGCCGGGGATCTCGGCGATGTAGGCGGTCGAGAGGGCTTCGGCGACGCCGAGGACCACGCCGCCGAGCATGGCGCCGTAGATGTTGCCGATACCGCCGAGGACGGCGGCGGTGAAGGCCTTGAGGCCGAGGATGAAGCCCATGCGGAACTGGACCTCGCCGTACTTCAGTCCGTACGCGACGGCTCCGACGGCGGCGAAGGCGGCGCCGAGGGCGAAGGCGACCACGATGATGCGGTCGGTGTTGATGCCCATCAGCTTGGCGGTGTCCGGGTCCTGGGCGGTGGCCTGCATACCGCGGCCGGTGCGGGTCTTCATCACGAAGTAGGCGAGGATCGCCATGCTGATGGGGGCCGCGACCAGCAGGAAGACATCACCGGTCTGTATGGTGACGCCGCCGATCTCGAAGGGGCCGCCGCCGATCTGCGGGAACGTGATGGCGGAGCGGGCCTCGGGGTACCAGGCCCACACCGCCTGCTGGAGCGCGAGGGAGAGGCCGATGGCGGTGATGAGGGGTGCCAGGCGGGGGGCCGTGCGCAGGGGGCGGTAGGCGAATCGTTCCGCTCCCACGGCGACGAGGACGGCGACGATGACGCCTCCGAGGAGCATCAGCGGCAGCGCCACCCAGATGTTCGTGCCGTCGGGCAGCACGTAGAGGTAGACGGTGAGGGCACCGAAGCCGCCCACCATGAAGATCTCGCCGTGGGCGAAGTTGATGAGCTGGACGATGCCATAGACCATCGTGTAGCCGATGGCGACCAGCCCGTACATGGATCCTAGTAGCAGGCCGTTGACCAGCTGCTGCGGCAGTTCGTTCACCGCATGTCCTCCGAGACGTTCGGATGATTCGACGACAGGGCCGGATGTGGGTCCGCGCGGGGCGCCAGTGGTGCAGCGCCCCGCGCGGCGTGTCGGTGCGGGAAGTGGGTCAGCCCTCGTAGGTGCCGGAGTCGACGGGCTTCCAGTCGCTGCCCTCGACCGAGTAGACGGTGAGCTGCTTGTTGGTGGTGTCGCCGAACTCGTCGAAGGAGACCTTGCCGGTCACGCCGTCGAACGACACGCCCTGCATGGCCTCGGTGACCTTGGCGCGGGCGTCGTCGGGCAGTTCGCCGTTGTTGCCCTCGATGACCTGCTTGACGGCCTCGATGATCGCCCAGGCCGAGTCGTAGGAGTAGCCGCCGTACGCCGCGTAGCCCTCCTTGTACCCCTCGGCCTTGTAGTTGGCGAGGAACTCCTTGGCGGAGGGCAGCTCCTCGATCGGCGCGCCGACGGAGGTGGCCAGGTCGCCCTTGCTCTCGGTGCCGGCCAGCTGGATGAAGGTGGCGTCGTAGAGGGCGTCGCCGCCGACCAGGGGGATCTTGGCGCCGGCGGCCTTGATCTGCTTGCTCAGCGGGCCGGCCTGCGGGTACTCGCCGCCGTAGTAGACGACGTCGGCGCCGGAACTCTTGACCTTGGTGGCGACCGCGGAGAAGTCCTTGGTGTCGGGGTCGATGTGCTCGGTGCCGACGACCTGGCCGCCGAGCTTCTCGAACTCCTCGGAGAAGGTGGCGGCCAGGCCGGCGCCGTAGGTCTTCTTGTCGTCGATGACGAAGACCTTCTTCTTCTTGGCCTTGTTGAAGACGTACTGCGCGCCGAACGGGCCCTGGATGGCGTCCGTGGTCGCGGTGCGGAAGTACGACGTGTACGGGCGGACCTTCTCGGTCTGCCAGTCCGGGCCCTGCGTCAGGGCGGGGTTGGTGTTGGCCGGCGAGACCTCGACCAGCTTGGCGTCGGAGAGGACCTTCTGCATGGACTCGGCGACGGACGAGTTCAGCGGGCCGACCACGCCGAGCACGTCCTTGTTCGCGACGAGCTTGGTGGCGTTCTGCTGGCCGGACGAGGGCTGCGCCTGGTCGTCGAGCGCCTCCATCCTGAAGGTGACGCCCTCGACGTACTTCTCCTTGTTGGCCGTCTTCACGGCCAGGTCCACCGAGTTCTTGATGCCCAGGCCCAGTGCGGACAGGTCGCCGGTCAGCGGGGCGTCGACGCCGATGACGACGGTGGTGCCGCCGCTGGAGTCCGAGCCGCCGTCCCCGTCGCGCGAGCCGCAGGCGGTGAGAGTGAGCGCTCCCGCCGCCAGCGCGGCGGTCATGGCGATGAGCGAACGTTGACGCACGATCAGTCCTTTCCCTGGCACGGCTCTCCCCGGTGGAAGACGCCGAGTCGAGCGCGGGGCCGAACAGACGGCCATTGACGTCGAATCCGACGGCGCGGTGACTGGCGGTGACTCTAAGCGCGTGCGGGGAACGCGGAGGAGAGTCTGACCAAGGCTGTGACGCTCTTGTTATGACACGGCGTAATGCAGAGCGGTACTGAGCGGGTGGAAGCGCGGAATTCCGGTTGATTCGCCCAGTCCGCATGATGAGACGCGCAGGACTCTCCGCCCCTAATCAGGAGTGTCGCGGATTTTGCTGATGGCAGGAACTCGTTGCCGCAGGCTACTGGAAGGGCGGTCGAAACCCCTGGGCAACTCGCTCACCCCGGAGGAAAGTGGGTAGTTTATTGCACCTGTATTACGCAGAGTTACGCGCGGGAAAAGGAGTCAGACGTTCCGCGGTGCTTTCGCGTAATCGGCGGCCTTCAGGGTGATCCCGATCTTGTGGGGGATTCCGTCCGGTGCGGAATGGGGGGCATACCGGGCGGGAATCGCCGCCGGGGAAAGTGCCGCGGGCGGCCGCGCGCCGGTGCGGGGCCCGGCCGTCGCGGTCCGGGCGTCACGCCGCCTCGCCCGGCGGCGGCGTGAGGGGGCCGGCGCGCCCGATCGGCGGGGCGCCGGCCGGCGGCGACCTCAAGTGGAGGGCTCGTCCGGGGGGTTGGGTCGGTGGGGGGCGCGGCCCGGGCCGGCCGGGCCGGGGGAGGTCAGCCCGCCGCCCGTATCCCGTCCCCGTTGACGGGCTGCGCGTCCCGCAGCAGGCAGGTCAGACGGGCGGTGCACACGCGCCGGTCGTCCTCGTCGCTGATCACGATCTCGTACGTCGCCGTGGAGCGGCCCCGGTGCACCGGCGTGGCCACGCCGGTCACCAGGCCGGAGCGGACACCGCGGTGGTGGGTGCAGTTCAGGTCCACACCCACGGCGATCCTGGAGCTGCCGCCGTGCAGCATGGAGCCGACCGAGCCGAGGGTCTCGGCGAGCACGGCGGACGCGCCGCCGTGCAGCAGGCCGTACGGCTGGGTGTTGCCCTCCACCGGCATGGTGCCCACGACGCGGTCCGCCGAGGCCTCCGTGATCTGCACGCCCATACGCGTGCCCAGGTGCCCGGCGGAGAACAGGGCGGGCAGGTCGACGCCGAGCGCCGCGTACTCGTCGATGACCTCTTGCGGGAACTTCACCTGGTGCTGCTCGCCCATGGGACCGGCTCCGTTTCGTCGTCTTCGTCGTCGGACGCATCGCTGAGCAAACGCTCAGTCGGTCGCCGATTGTTCCAGACGGACGATGACGGACTTGCTGGCCGGAGTGTTGCTGACGTCGGCGGTGGCGTCCAGCGGGACGAGGACGTTGGTCTCGGGGTAGTAGGCGGCGGCGCAGCCCCGGGCGGTCGGGTAGTGCACGACCCGGAAGCCGGGCGCCCGCCGCTCCACGCCGTCCGTCCACTCGCCGACCAGGTCGACGTACGACCCGTCGGCGACCTTCAGCTCCCGGGCGTCCTCGGGGTTGACCAGCACGACCCGGCGGCCGTTGCGGATGCCCCGGTAGCGGTCGTCGAGACCGTAGATCGTGGTGTTGTACTGGTCGTGCGAGCGCAGCGTCTGCAGCAGCAGCCGGCCCTCGGGCGGCCTCGGGTACTCGACGGGCGCGGTGGTGAAGTTGGCCTTGCCGGTGGCCGTGGCGAAGCGGCGCTCGTCGCGCGGGCCGTGCGGGAGGGCGAAGCCGCCGGGGCGGGCCACGCGGGCGTTGAAGTCCTCGAAGCCGGGGATCACGCGCCCGATGCGGTCGCGGATCGTGGCGTAGTCCTTCTCGAACTCCTCCCAGGGCGTGCGGCTGGCGTCGCCCAGCACGCGGCGTGCCAGACGGCACACGATCGCCGGCTCCGACAGCAGGTGGCCGCCGGCGGGCTCCAGGCGGCCGCGGGAGGCGTGCACCATGCCCATGGAGTCCTCGACGGTCACGAACTGCTCGCCGCCGCCCTGGAGGTCGCGCTCCGTGCGGCCCAGGGTGGGCAGGATCAGCGCCCGCGCGCCGGTGACGACGTGGCTGCGGTTGAGCTTCGTCGACACGTGCACGGTGAGGCGGGCGCGGCGCATCGCCGCCTCGGTGACCTCGGTGTCGGGGGAGGCCGAGACGAAGTTGCCGCCCATGGCGAAGAAGACCTTCGCCTCGCCGTCGCGCAGGGCGCGGATCGCGCCCACGACGTCGTAGCCGTGCTCGCGCGGGGGCGCGAAGCCGAACTCGCGCTCCAGGGCGTCCAGGAAGGCGGGCGCCGGGCGTTCGTAGATGCCCATGGTGCGGTCGCCCTGCACGTTCGAGTGGCCGCGCACCGGGCACACGCCCGCGCCCGGCCGGCCGATGTTGCCGCGCAGCAGGAGGAAGTTGACCAGCTCGCGGATGGTGGGCACGGAGTGCTTGTGCTGGGTGAGGCCCATGGCCCAGCACACGATGGTGCGCTCGGAGGCCAGGATCATGTCCAGGGCCTCGTGGATCCGCTGCGCCGTGAGACCGGTCGCGGTGAGCGTCTCGTCCCAGTCGGCGGCGCGGGCGACCGCGGCGAACTCCTCGTAGCCGTGCGTGTGGTCGCGCACGAACCGCTCGTCGACGGCCCCCTCGGTCTCCACGATCAGCTTGTTGAGCAGGCGGAACAGGGCCTGGTCGCCGCCGATGCGGATCTGCAGGAACAGGTCGGTGAGCGCGGACCCGGTGGCCAGGCCCCTGGCCGTCTGCGGGTTCTTGAACCGCTCCAGGCCGGCCTCGGGCAGCGGATTGACGCTGATGATCCGCGCGCCGTTCGCCTTGGCCTTCTCCAGGGCGGAGAGCATCCGCGGGTGGTTGGTGCCGGGGTTCTGGCCGGCCACGATGATCAGGTCGGCCTGGTAGAGGTCCTCCAGCAGGACACTGCCCTTGCCGACGCCGATGGTCTCCGACAGCGCCGAGCCGGACGACTCGTGGCACATGTTGGAGCAGTCGGGCAGGTTGTTCGTGCCGAGCTCGCGCGCGAAGAGCTGGTAGAGGAACGCGGCCTCGTTGCTGGTGCGTCCCGAGGTGTAGAAGACGGCCTCGTCGGGCGAGCCGAGGGCGGCGATCTCCTCGGCGACGATGTCGAAGGCGCGCTCCCAGGCGACCGGTTCGTAGTGGTCCCCGCCCTCGGGGAGGTACATGGGGTGCGTGAGCCGGCCCTGCTGGCCCAGCCAGTAGCCGCTGCGGTGGGCCAGGTCCGACACCGGGTGCGCGGCGAAGAACTCCGGGGTGACCCGGCGCAGGGTGGCCTCCTCGGCGACCGCCTTGGCGCCGTTCTCGCAGAACTCCGCCCTGTGCCGGTGGTCCGGCTCCGGCCAGGCGCAGCCGGGGCAGTCGAAACCCTCCTTCTGATTGACGCTGAGGAGCGTCAGCGCGGTCCGCTTGACGCCCATCTGCTGCTGGGCGACGCGCAGGGTGTGCCCGATGGCCGGCAGCCCGGCCGCCGCGTGCTGCGGCTCGGCGACATGCGGCGCGTCCTGAACCGGGTCGGCCTTGGGCGGCTTCGTTGCCATCGCGGCTCTCCTTCGCCTACACGTGTGGGCTCTGTCTCCGATCCTCGCACGGAGCGGCGACAACGGGGCGGGGCGGGCGTGCGGGGGGCGCGCGCAATGGTTGCGGGGCGGGGTGCCGCCGACACGGACCGGCGTCACGCCCTCACCGTCCGGGGGCACCCTCGTCCCGCGGTCAGCCGGCAGCGGGGTCGCGAGGGGGCGGGCCGGGGCTGGCCGGCGGCGGGGCCGCGCGGGCCGAGCCGGGGCTGGAAGCGGGGCCGCCTCGGGCGAGCCGGGGCCGGAGGCGGGGCGCGCGACGCGAGCCGGGGCCGGGGCAGGACCTCGTGGGCCGAGCCGGCCGGGGGCGGGGTCATGTGAGGCGGACGGGGCCGTGTGAACTGCGGGGCCGTGTGGGCGGGCGGGCCATGTGAGGTGCGAGGTCATGTGAGGGGCGGGCGGGGGCCGGCGGCGGGGGCGCGTGGGGCGGGCGGGGCCGACTGTCGGTGGGGCGTGGCAGGATCGGGGGCGTGGCAGAGACAGCATCGAAGAAGACCGAGAACACCCCCGGCGGCACCCGTCCGCGCCTGATGCTCATGGACGGGCACTCGCTGGCCTACCGCGCGTTCTTCGCGCTGCCCGCGGAGAACTTCACCACCGCGACCGGCCAGCCGACGAACGCGATCTACGGCTTCGCGTCGATGCTGGCCAACACGCTGCGCGACGAGGCGCCCACGCACTTCGCGGTGGCCTTCGACGTCTCCCGCAAGACCTGGCGCTCCGAGGAGTTCACGGAGTACAAGGCGAACCGCTCCAAGACCCCGGACGAGTTCAAGGGCCAGGTCGAGCTGATCGGCGAGCTGCTCGACGCGATGCACGCCCCGCGCTTCGCGGTCGACGGGTACGAGGCGGACGACGTCATCGCCACGCTCGGCACGCAGGCCGAGGCCGAGGGATTCGAGGTGCTGATCGTCACCGGCGACCGCGACTCCTTCCAGCTCGTCTCCGAGCACACCACGGTGCTCTACCCCACGAAGGGCGTCTCGGAGCTGACCCGGTTCACCCCGGAGAAGGTCTTCGAGAAGTACGGGCTGACGCCCGCGCAGTACCCCGACTTCGCGGCGCTGCGCGGCGACCCGTCGGACAACCTGCCCGGCATCCCCGGCGTCGGCGAGAAGACGGCCGCCAAGTGGATCAACCAGTTCGGTTCGTTCGCGGAGCTGGTCGAGCGCGTCGACGAGGTCAAGGGCAAGGCCGGGCAGAACCTGCGCGACCACCTGGAGGCGGTGAAGCTGAACCGCCGGCTCACCGAGCTGGAGCGGCACGTCGAGCTGCCCCGGGGCGTCGCCGACCTCGCGCGCGTGCCGTACGACCGCAAGGCCGTCTCGATGGTGCTGGACACCCTGGAGATCAGGAACCCCTCCCTGCGCGAGCGGCTGTTCGGCGTCGACCCGGGCGCCGAGGAGGCGGAGACGACCCCGGTCGTGACGGAAGGCGTGGAGCTGGACGGCACGGTCCTGGGCACGGGCGAGCTGGCGCCGTGGCTCGCCGGGCACGGCACGGGCCCGCTCGGTGTCGCCACCGTCGACACCTGGGCGCTGGGCACGGGCTCGGTCGCCGAGGTCGCGCTCGCCGCGCCCGGGGGCGCGGCCGCCTGGTTCGACCCGGCCGAGCTGGACGAGGCCGACGAGAAGGCGTTCACGGCCTGGCTGGCCGACGCCGGCCGGCCCAAGGTGTTCCACAACGCCAAGGGCGCGATGCGGGTCTTCGCCGAGCACGGCTGGACCGTCGAGGGCGTCACCATGGACACCGCCCTCGCCGCCTACCTGGTCAAGCCGGGCCGCCGCTCCTTCGACCTGGACGCGCTGTCCCTGGAGTACCTGCACCGCGAGCTGGCCCCCGCCGCCGCGGCCGACGGCCAGCTCGCCTTCGGCGCGGACGACGGTGCCGAGGCCGAGGCGCTGATGATCCAGGCCCGGGCCGTTCTCGACCTGGGTGAGGCCTTCGAGGGCCGGCTGGCGGAGGTCGGCGCCGCGGACCTGCTGCGCGACGTGGAGCTGCCGACGTCCGCCCTGCTGGCCCGGATGGAGCGCCACGGCATCGCGGCCGACCGCGCCCACCTGGACGCCATGGAGCAGATGTTCGCCGGTGCCGTGCAGCAGGCCGTGAAGGAGGCGCACGCGGCGGCCGGGCACGAGTTCAACCTGGGCTCGCCCAAGCAGCTCCAGGAGGTCCTCTTCGGCGAGCTGGCCCTGCCGAAGACGAAGAAGACGAAGACCGGCTACACCACGGACGCCGACGCCCTGGCCTGGCTGGCCACCCAGACGGACAACGAACTGCCGGTGATCATGCTCCGCCACCGCGAGCAGGCGAAGCTGCGCGTCACGGTCGAGGGCCTGATCAAGACCATCGCGACGGACGGCCGGATCCACACCACGTTCAACCAGACGGTCGCCGCGACCGGCCGCCTGTCCTCCACGGACCCGAACCTGCAGAACATCCCGGTCCGCACGGACGAGGGCCGGGCCATCCGCCGCGGCTTCGTCGTCGGCGAGGGCTACGAGTCGCTGCTGACGGCCGACTACAGCCAGATCGAGCTGCGCGTGATGGCCCACCTGTCCGAGGACGCCGGCCTGATCGAGGCGTTCACCTCCGGTGAGGACCTGCACACCACGGCGGCCTCGCAGGTCTTCGCGGTGGACCGCTCGGCGGTGGACGCGGAGATGCGCCGCAAGATCAAGGCGATGTCGTACGGCCTGGCGTACGGGCTGTCCGCGTTCGGCCTGTCCCAGCAGCTGAACATCGACGCGGGCGAGGCCCGCGCCCTGATGGACGCGTACTTCGAGCGGTTCGGCGGCGTCCGGGACTACCTGCGCCGGGCCGTCGACGAGGCGCGGGCGACGGGCTACACGGCGACGCTCTTCGGGCGGCGCCGCTACCTCCCCGACCTCAACAGCGACAACCGCCAGCGCCGCGAGGCGGCCGAGCGGATGGCCCTCAACGCGCCCATCCAGGGCACGGCCGCCGACATCGTCAAGATCGCCATGCTGAAGGTGGACCGCGCGCTGCGCGAGGCCGGCCTCGCCTCCCGGCTGCTCCTCCAGGTCCACGACGAGATCGTCCTGGAGGTCGCCCCGGGCGAGCGTGAGGCGACGGAGGAGCTGGTCCGCCGGGAGATGGCCCACGCGGTCGACCTCCGGGCGCCCTTGGACGTCTCGGTGGGCGTCGGCCCCGACTGGGAGTCGGCCGCGCACTAGCCGGCCGGCCGGCGGAGGGCGGCCGCCCCCCGCCCGCACAGGGAGCCCCCGGCAGGGGTGCCGGAAGCTGCCGCCGTTCCCCCCGGCAGGGACGCCGGGGGGAACGGCGCTTCCCCTTGGGACGTCTCTGCGGAAGGGTCGCCTGTCTCCCTGGCGTCTTCGCGGAAGGGTCGCCTGTCTCCCTGGCGTCTTCGCGGAAGGGTCGCTTGTCTCCCTGGCGTCTTCGCGGAACGGTCGCCTGACTCCCCGGCGGCCCTGCGATACCGTCGCTCGTCCCTGTGGCCCCGTGGCATCGTCGCGCGGCTCCCCGGCAGCCCCGCGGAGCCGCGTCGCACCTCCCCGCGAAGACCCCGGCCTGATCGGCGAGACACCCCCTGGGACCCGTCACCCGCGTGGCCCCCGCGAAAAGGCCTCCCGCCCCCCGCGCCCGTCAAGATGCCGCCATGGGTATACGCATGCTCAGCCGCCGAACGGCACCGGCTCAGGCTCCGCCCCCGGCCCATGCGGCCGGTGCGAGCACCGCCCGCGTCCCCACCGGCCCGGCGTCGGCCCCGTGCCACGCCGCGGTGGACCTCCGCCGCCGTGTCGCCGCCCGCTGGGAGAGCCGCAGGACCGCCGCCCAGGCCGCGCTGCGCCGCCGCGACCGCGCCGCGTGGCGGGTATGGGCAAAGCTGGCCCGCGACTGTCTGGCCCGCGGCCTCACCCGGCTGCCCCGCCCGGCGCGCACCCTCACCGTGTTCGCCGCGCCGCTCCCCACCGTCGCCGGAGCGATCAAGCCCCCGGACGGCTCCGGTCCCGCTCCCTGCCGGCCGCTGCCGCACCCCTAGGCACCGGGGCGGGCCGGCGCACGCGCACGGCGACGGCGTACGCCAGCACCCCCAGGACCAGCCCCGCCCCGGCCCCGAAGCACAGCGTCGGGATCAGCTCCCAGGGCTTGGCCGTGACCTTCCAGTACGCCCACCACCGGGCCGACCGGTGCACCGCCGCGACCGCCGCGCACCCGCCGATCACGGCGCCGGCCAGCGCCCGGTCCCGTACCGACAGCGCGGGAACGCCCACTGGGCCGGCCGCCCGCACCCGTCGCAGCGCCACCGCCACGAACAGGGCGATCACCACCGCCGCCACCGCCGAGCCGCCGTACTGCAGGTACCAGTACAGCGGCGCGCCCGCGACCTCCCGGCCCAGCACCGGGAACAGCCGCATCCCCCACCGGTCGAGGTGCGTGAACGCGTCCCAGACGACATGGGTGAGGGCGCCGAGCGCGGCGGACGCGTACCACCGCGCCACCAGGGAAGGACGTACCCGCGCGCGGGCCGCCCCGCAGCGCAGCAGTGCGGCCGCCCGGGGCTGCCACCCGTGCGGCAGCAGCGCCACCAGGGGTTCGCGCACCAGCAGCCACACCCCCACCAGCGCCCAGGCGATGAGCACGTCGACCGTGAACACACCGGCGAAGGAGTGCGTCACGTCACCGAACCCCATCGCGCCGGACAGCACGCTCGCCAGGTAGTAGGTCACGTCCGGCGCGAACGATCCCGCGACGAGTACGGCCGGGACCAGCGGGCCGCGGCCGGTCCCGTCGGGGCGGACGACGGGCAGCACGGCTGCCGCGTGGCTGAGGGTGAACGGCAACGGTGCTCCCCGGGACGGACGCTGACAGCCCAGTATGAGCGGCGGCCCGCGCGGCCGGGCGGACCTGGGCCGCGGCCGACGCCCCAACACCGTGTGGCGGGGCGGTGAAAACCGCGCGGGAGCGGGTGCCCGGCCCGACGAAGTTGTCGTAGGGTCGCCTGAGTTGACGGACCGGGGAGTGCGCGCGGCCGCCGGCAGGGCAGTATGCACCACAGCAGCGTCAACACCACAGTGCAAACAGGGCATATGCGGGCGAATCGGACGCCCAGGGGAGGGGTTCTCTTCATGGCGGCGCATTTCGGCAGGAGGCTGCGCAAGGGCGCGACGAACACCGCCGTGGCCGCGGCCGTGGCGGCGGCACTGGTCGCCTCGCAGGCCCCGGGGGCCGAGCCCGACGACGCCGGCAGACGGACCGCCACCGGTACCCAGCCCTCGTCCGACGCCCCCGCCGAGGACAGCGCGACCGGCAACTCGCCCTACTACACCGACCTGCCGCCGCTGGAGAGCCCCAGCCCGGCGCCCACCGTCGGCCCCACCACCGGCCCCACCACCGGCCCGGAGGCCGCGGGCGACGCCGCCGCGGGCATACCCGCGACCGTCCTCGACGCCTACCGGCAGGCCGCCGCCGAGCTGCGCCGGAGCACGCCCGGCTGCAACCTGCCCTGGGAACTGCTCGCCGCCATCGGCAAGGTCGAGTCCGGCCAGGCGAGCGGCGGCAACGTCAACGCGAACGGCGACACGATCACCCCGATCCTCGGCCCCGCGCTGAACGGCGACGGCTTCGCGCACATCAGCGACACCGACGACGGCGCGTTCGACGGGGACAGCACGTACGACCGGGCCGTGGGCCCGATGCAGTTCATCCCGTCCACCTGGGCCTGGGCGGGCCGCGACGGCAACGGCGACGGCGTCGCGAACCCCAACAACATCTACGACGCCGCCCTCGCGGCCGGCCACTACCTGTGCCGCTTCGGCTGGGACCTGTCCGTCGAGGACGACCTGCACTCGGCGATCCTGAGCTACAACCAGTCGACGGAGTACCTGAACACCGTCCTGTCCTGGCTGGAGTACTACCGCAAGGGCACCCACGAGATCCCCGACGGCACCGGCGCGCTGCCCGGCAACCGCAGCGACGACCGGGCCGGGACCGGCCCCTCGCCGCAGACGCCGTCGCAGCGGCCGCAGACCGGCTCGCCGAGCCCGAAGCCGGCCCCGCCCTCGGGCGGCGGCACCACCTCCCCGAAGCCCACTCCGAAGCCCACGCCGCCGGCCACCCCGCCCACCACTCCGCCGACCGCCACCGACACGGTCGACCACCTGGAGGACGGAGGCACCGCGCAGCTCACCGCGACGGCGGGCGACGCGTTCGCCGAGCGGGTCAGCACCCGCGCCGAGACCGAGGCCGGCAAGGGCGTCGCCAAGGTCCGCGTCCGCTTCACCGTCGTGGGGGACACGGACGCCACCTTCACCGGCGGCGAGAAGGTCGCCACGGTCGTCACCGGCACCGCGGGCGTGGCCGTCGCGCCGGCCCTGCGGGCGGGCGAGAAGACCGGCTCGTTCACCGTGCGGGCCACCGTCGTGGGCCGCACGATCCCCGGCGTGGACTACACCGCGACCGTCACCGCCCGCGCCGCCGACGCCCTCGCCCGCACCGGCGACGCCCCGCTGACCTGCACGGCGGGCGGCGAGTTCGCCGGCCAGGTCGAGGTGAAGGCGACCTACCGGGGCGCCGCCGCGGACGGCGTGGCGGTCACCGCCACCCTGGTCAGGTCGGTCCTCGACCCGGCCGAGAACGACACGGGCCCGTACTTCGAGGACGCGAGCGGCAACGCCGTGCGCACCCTGACCGGCCTGGAGACGGACGCCAACGGCCTGCTGAAGCTGCCGAAGCTGTACGCGGACGCCACCGCCGGCTCGTACACGCTGCGGCTCACCACCGAGGGCGGCGCGACGCTCGACGTCCCGCTGACCGTGACGGCGGCCGAAACCACCACGCCGGCCACCCCCACCGAGAGCGCGACCGCGTCGGCCACCCCCACCGCGACCGCGTCGGCCACCCCCACCGAGAGCGCGACCGCGTCGGCCGAGCCCACCCCGTAGAGCGCGTACGACCGCGGCGGCGCCCCTCCGGTTCCCGGCAGGGGCGCCGCCGCCGTCGCGCCCGGTTCGGTGTGCGCGGCACCGGACCCGGTCAGCGCCTGAGCCGCGCGTTGGTGTGCCGGGTCGGCTCGGCGGTGGCCGGGTCCTCCGGCCACGGATGCTTCGGGTAGCGGCCCCGCAACTCCGCCCGTACGCCCCGGTAGCCGTCCCGCCAGAAGGAGGCGAGGTCGGCGGTGACGGCGGCGGGACGGCCGGCGGGGGAGAGCAGGTGCACGACCACCGGGACACCGGCGAGGGACGGCGACTCCGCCAGCCCGAACATCTCCTGCAACTTCACGGCCAGAACCGGCCGTTCGGGGTTCGTGTAGTCGATCCGAATCCGGGACCCGCTCGGCACCGTGAACCGCTCGGGGGCGAGTTCGCCGAGGCGCGCCGCCTCCCCGGAGGCCCAGGGCAGCAGCCGGGCCAGTGCCTCACCGGCGTCGATCCGCGCCAGGTCACCGCGCCGCCGCGCCCGGCCCAGCTCCGGTTCCAGCCACTCCTCGACGCGCGCGTGCAGCGCCTCGTCGGACACGTCCGGCCACGGCTCCCCGAGACGCCACCGCAGGAACGCGAGCCGCTGCCGCAGGACGTCCGCCTCCCGCGACCACCGCAGCAGGCCGAACCCCTCCCGGCGCAGCCCGTCCAGCAGCGCGGCGCGGACGAGGCCGGGCGCGGCCCCGGGCAGCGGCCGCACCGCCGACTCCACGGCCCCGAACCGCTCCACCCGCCGTGCCACGACGTCACCGTCCGCCCAGCGCACCTCCTGCGCCTCGGTGCGGAAGGCGCCCGCGGCGAGCCGCACGACGTCCTCGTCCACCTCGGCGGCGAGCCGCACGCGCGCGTGCCCCCGGCCGACGGGGCGGTCGGCCACGGCCACCGCGATCCAGGGCGCGCCCCGCAGCGGCGAGGCCTCCCCGACCTCGGCCCGGGTCCCGGAGACCATGAGGTACGACTCGCCGTCGCGCTGGGCGACCCGCTCCGGGAAGGCGAGCGCGGCGACCACCCCGACCGCGTTCCCGGCTCCGGCAGCGGCCTCGTCCGGCCCGGGGGCCGCCGCGGGCGCCGGGGCGGACTCCGCCACCACGGCGCGCAGCCGCCCGACCTCGGCACGCCACCGCCCGGCGTAGGCGTCACCGCCGCGCCGCGCGGCCCGCATCGCCGCGGCCAGCTCGTCCCCGTACTCCCGCGGCGCCTCCTCGCTCAGCAGGGCGACGACCTCGGCGGCCCGCTCGGCCCCGGCCAGCGGGGCCGCGTCGAGCAGCGCCCGCCCCAGCCGCGGATGCAGCCACACCCGCGCCAGCCGCGCCCCGCGCTCCGTCGCCCGCCCGTCGGTGCCGACCGCCCCCACCGCCCGCAGTACGCCCCGCGCCGCCGCCATCGCCCCGCCCGGCGGCGGGTCCAGCAGGGCCAGCCCGGACGCCTCCGGATCCCCCCAGCAGGCCGCCTGCAACGCGAACGCCGTCAGGTCGGCCACCTGGATCTCCGGCGCCGGGAACCGCGGCAGACGCGCGTCCTCGGCCTCCGCCCAGCACCGGTACACCACCCCGGGGGCCTCCCGCCCGGCACGCCCCGCCCGCTGCCGCCCGGCCGCCCGCGAGGCCCGCACCGTCGTCAGCGCGCTCAGCCCGCGCGCGTGGTCCACCCGCGGCTCGCGCGCCAGCCCCGCGTCGACGACCACCCGCACCCCCGGGACGGTCAGGGACGACTCGGCCACGGAGGTCGCCAGCACCACCCGGCGCCGCGCCCCCGCCGACAGCACGGCGTCCTGCACGTCCGCCGGCGCCCGCCCGTGCACGTGCAGTACCTCGACGTCTCCCAGGTCCCCCAGCCGCCCGGCGACCCGGGCGATCTCCCCGACCCCGGGCAGGAAGCACAGCACGTCCCCCGCCCGCTCGGCCAGCGCCCGCCGCACCACCGACGCCACATGGGAGAGCAGCGCCGGATCGACGCGCATGCCGTGCGGCGGCCGTACCGGACGCGCCGGCGGCGCCCACACCACCTCGACCGGGTGCGAGACACCCTCCGCCGCCACCACGGGGGCCCCGCCGAGCAGCCGCGCCCAGCCCTGCGCGTCGGTCGTCGCCGAGGCGGCCACCAGCCGCAGCTCCGGCCGCAGCGCCTCCCGCACGTCCCACAGGAACGCCGCCACCGTGTCCGCGTCCAGATGCCGCTCGTGACACTCGTCGAGCACCACCACGTCGACGCCGCCCAGCTCCTGGTCCCGCTGGAGCCGCTGGAGCAGCACACCGGTCGTGACGACCTCCACGCGCGCGTGCCGCCCGACGACCCGTTCCCCGCGCACGGTGTAGCCGACGCTCCCGCCGACCGGCTCACCCAGCAGCCACGCCATCCGCCGGGCCGCGGCCCGGGCCGCGATCCGCCGCGGCTCGGCCACGACCACCCGCCGGGCGGGCCCCTCGCCGACCAGCCCGGCCAGCACCAGCGGCACGAGCGTGGTCTTTCCGGTGCCCGGGGGCGCGACGAGGACGGCCGTGCCGTGTCCGTCCAGGGCCTCGCGCAGGGCGGGCAGCGCGGTACGGACGGGCAGCGCCTCCAGGGCGTCGTATCGGATCACGCACCCCAGTGTCGTACGCCCGCCGGCCCGCCCCGCACGCGCGGGCCCGGCCGGCCGGGCCGGGGGCTCAGTCCCGCTCGCACACGAAGATCGCCGTGCCGGGGATCAGCCGGCCGCGCAGCGGCGACCAGCCGCCCCACTCGGCGGTGTTCCACGCGGGCCACTCCGGCTCCACCAGGTCCACCAGCCGGAAGCCGGACGCGACGACGTCCCGGACGCGGTCGCCCAGCGTCCGGTGGTGCTCGACGTAGACCGCGCGGCCGTGCTCGTCCTGTTCGACGTAGGGCGTGCGGTCGAAGTACGAACCCGAGACGCTGAGCCCCTCCGCGCCGGGCTCGTCCGGGAACGCCCAGCGGACCGGGTGGCTCACCGAGAACACCAGACGGCCGCCCGGCCGCAGCACCCGCCGCACCTCCCGCAGCACCAGCCGCGGATCCGCGACGAACGGCAGCGCCCCGTACGCCGAGCACGCCAGGTCGAAGGAGGCGTCCGCGAAGGGCAGCGCGGCCGCGTCGGCGCACACCAGCGGGAACGAGCCGCCGAGGCGCAGCGCGTGCTGGAGCTGCCGGTGGGAGAGGTCCAGGGCGACCGGCCGGGCGCCCTGCCCGGCCAGCCAGCGCGCGCACTGCGCCGCGCCGGCGCCGATCTCCAGGACGTCCCTGCCCTTCAGTTCCTCCGGCGGGCCGAGCAGTTCCGCCTCCACCTCGTCCAGGCCCTCGGGGCCCCACACGAAGCGGTCGTCGCCGAGGAAGGTGCCGTGCTCGACCTGGTACTCGTCCGCGTTGCGGTCCCACCAGCCCCGGTTGGCGCGGGCACTCTCGGTGACCCCGGCCGCACGTCGGGTGGCCTCCGGTTCGAACGCTTCCGGCTCTTGGATGATCGGCTCCCTCGTCGTGATCTTCCGTCCGACCCGCCTCGGGGGTGTCACTGGAGGGGTTTCCCCGGGCTCGCGTGGCCTCAGAAGACGGCTTTTGTGCCGGGAATGGGATGATCCGCCCCGGGTGTGCGCCTTCGCGCATTGACCCTGCCCGGCTGCCCCCGTATGCTACAAGTTGCGCTGCGGGCCTGCGCACCTCAGACGTAGCAGGCTGCGCTCGCATCTGTTGTATGTCCCCTCGGTTGTCGAGGCGCCGTCGCCGGTTCGCCGGCAGGGCGCTTCCTTGGCTGTCCGGCTTCTGCAGAGCGAAACGGGCTCCCGGCGTAAGCAGTACCTACGACTTCAATGTCCGTACCGGAGCCCTTTCCCACATGACGAGCAGCACCGAGACCACCGCCACCACCCCGCAGGTAGCGGTCAACGACATCGGTAACGAGGAAGCCTTCCTCGCAGCGATCGACGAGACGATCAAGTACTTCAACGACGGCGACATCGTCGACGGCGTCATCGTGAAGGTCGACCGGGACGAGGTCCTGCTCGACATCGGTTACAAGACCGAAGGTGTCATCCCGAGCCGCGAACTCTCGATCAAGCACGACGTCGACCCGAACGAGGTCGTCGCCGTCGGCGACGAGATCGAGGCCCTGGTCCTCCAGAAGGAGGACAAGGAAGGCCGCCTGATCCTCTCGAAGAAGCGCGCCCAGTACGAGCGTGCCTGGGGCACCATCGAGAAGATCAAGGAAGAGGACGGCATCGTCACCGGTACCGTCATCGAGGTCGTCAAGGGTGGTCTCATCCTCGACATCGGCCTCCGCGGCTTCCTGCCGGCCTCCCTGGTCGAGATGCGCCGCGTCCGCGACCTCCAGCCCTACGTGGGCAAGGAGCTCGAGGCGAAGATCATCGAGCTGGACAAGAACCGCAACAACGTGGTCCTGTCCCGCCGTGCCTGGCTGGAGCAGACCCAGTCCGAGGTCCGCCAGACGTTCCTCACCACCCTCCAGAAGGGTCAGGTCCGTTCCGGCGTCGTCTCCTCGATCGTCAACTTCGGTGCCTTCGTGGACCTGGGTGGCGTCGACGGTCTGGTCCACGTCTCCGAGCTGTCCTGGAAGCACATCGACCACCCCTCCGAGGTCGTCGAGGTCGGCCAGGAGGTCACCGTCGAGGTCCTCGACGTCGACATGGACCGCGAGCGCGTCTCCCTGTCGCTGAAGGCGACCCAGGAAGACCCGTGGCAGCAGTTCGCCCGGACCCACCAGATCGGCCAGGTCGTGCCCGGCAAGGTCACCAAGCTGGTTCCGTTCGGCGCGTTCGTCCGCGTGGACGAGGGCATCGAGGGTCTGGTCCACATCTCCGAGCTGGCCGAGCGCCACGTGGAGATCCCGGAGCAGGTCGTCCAGGTCAACGACGAGATCTTCGTCAAGGTCATCGACATCGACCTCGAGCGCCGCCGCATCAGCCTCTCGCTGAAGCAGGCCAACGAGTCCTTCGGTGCCGACCCGGCGTCGGTCGAGTTCGACCCGACCCTGTACGGCATGGCCGCGTCCTACGACGACCAGGGCAACTACATCTACCCCGAGGGCTTCGACCCCGAGACCAACGACTGGCTCGAGGGCTACGAGAAGCAGCGCGAGGAGTGGGAGCGCCAGTACGCCGAGGCGCAGCAGCGCTTCGAGCAGCACCAGCAGCAGGTCATCAAGAGCCGCGAGGCCGACGCTGCCGCCGCTGCCGAGGGCGGCGACGCCGCGGGTGCGGCTCCGGCCGCGGGCGGTGGCTCGTACTCCTCCGAGGGCGCCGACACCTCCGGTGCGCTGGCCTCGGACGAGGCGCTGGCCGCGCTGCGCGAGAAGCTGGCGGGCGGCCAGAGCTGAACGCTCACCGCTGAGACCCGGCGATGACCGAGGGCCCGCACCTTTCGAGGTGCGGGCCTTCGGTGCTGCCCAAGCGGGGCCCGGTGTCGCCCAGGGGCCCGGGTCCTGCTCAGCCGGTCTCGGTGGCGCTCGTCCGGGTCGGGGTCCCTCGTTCGGATCATGATCCTGTCCTACGGGAATGCCCGCGCGCGTGCGCGCGTTGTCACGTACGGACACGAGGAGGAGCGGTCACCGTGCTTGATCCGCAGGGTTTGTACACGTGGGAGCCGAAGGGCCTGGCCGTGGTGGACATGGCGCTCGCCCAGGAATCGGCCGGCCTTGTCATGCTCTACCACTTCGACGGATACATCGACGCGGGCGAGACCGGCGACCAGATCGTCGACCGGCTCCTCGACTCGGTGCCCCACCAGGTCGTCGCCCGTTTCGACCACGACCGGCTCATCGACTACCGCGCCCGCCGCCCGCTGCTGACCTTCAAGCGCGACCGCTGGACCGACTACGAGGAGCCCACGCTCGCCGTCCGCGTCGTCCAGGACGCCACCGGGGCGCCCTTCCTGCTGCTGTCCGGCCCGGAGCCGGACGTGGAGTGGGAGCGTTTCGCCGCGGCCGTGGAACAGGTGGTGGAGCGCCTCGGCGTGCGCCTCGCCGTGAACTTCCACGGCATCCCGATGGGCGTGCCGCACACCCGCCCGGTGGGCCTCACCCCGCACGGCAACCGTACCGACCTGGTCCCGGGGCACCGCAGCCCCTTCGACGAGGCCCAGGTGCCCGGCAGCGCCGAGTCGCTCGTCGAGTACCGCCTGATGCAGGCCGGGCACGACGTCCTGGGCGTCGCCGCGCACGTCCCGCACTACATCGCCCGCTCCGCGTACCCGGACGCGGCGCTGACCGTCCTGGAGGCCGTCACGGCCGCCACGGGACTGGTGCTGCCCGGCATCGCGCACTCCCTGCGCACCGAGGCCCACCGCACCCAGACGGAGATCGACCGGCAGGTCCAGGAGGGCGACGAGGAGCTCACGGCGCTCGTCCAGGGCCTGGAGCACCAGTACGACGCCGTCGCGGGGGCCGAGACGCGGGGCAACATGCTCGCCGAGCCGGTGGAGATCCCGTCGGCGGACGAGATCGGGCAGGAGTTCGAGCGGTTCCTGGCGGAGCGTGAAGGGGACGGCTGAGGAAGCGGCCGGCCGGTGGCCGCGGGGCGTGACCGGCCACCGGAGGGGAGCACCGCCCGCCCCGTGAGGTGCGCCGTCACCGGCAGGGCCTAAGCTTCCGCTCATGCTGAAGGTGGGCCTGACCGGCGGGATCGGCGCCGGCAAGAGCGAGGTGTCGCGGCTGCTCGTGGAGTGCGGGGCCGTGCTGATCGACGCGGACCGCATCGCGCGCGAGGTGGTCGCGCCGGGCACTCCCGGACTCACCGCGGTCGTCGAGGCCTTCGGCGAGGAGGTGCTCGCCGCGGACGGCGGCCTCGACCGGCCCAAGCTCGGTTCCATCGTCTTCGCCGACCCGGAGAGGCTCGCCGTCCTGAACTCGATCGTCCACCCCCTGGTGGGCGCCCGCTCCCGTGAGCTGGAGTCCGCGGCCGCCGCGGACGCCGTCGTCGTGCACGACGTGCCGCTCCTCACGGAGAACGGCCTCGCGCCCCTCTACGACCTCGTGATCGTCGTCGACGCCGCCCCCGAGACCCAGCTCGACCGGCTCCTGCGGCTGCGGGGCATGACGGAGGAGGACGCCCGCGCGCGTATGGCGGCGCAGGCGACGCGGGAGCAGCGTCTGGAGATCGCGGACATCGTGATCGACAACGACGGCCCGCTGCCGGATGTGCAGCGGCGCGTGAAGGACGTGTGGGCGGAGCTGGTGCGCCGGGCGCGTGGGGCTCAGGGCAAGCCGGAGGAGTCGCCCGGGGGGTGACGGGCGGGGGCGGACGAGGGGCTGCTCGGCCCGGGGACGGGGCGCCGTCGTGCGGGAGTCGTTCGCGCGTCAGTCGTCGTACGGGAGTCTTCGGTCGTCGTAAGGGTGTCCGTCGTAGGGGAGTCGCCGCAGGGGCGCCGTCGTGCGGGAGTCGTTCGCGCGTCAGTCGTCGTACGGGAGTCTTCGGTCGTCGTACGGGTGTCCGTCGTAGGGGAGTCGCCGCAGGGGCGCCGTCGTGCGGAAGCCGTCGCAGGGTCTTCGTCGTGCGGGAGTCGGTGTGGGGCAGTCGTCGCAGGGTCTTCGTCGTGCGGGAGCCGGTGTGGGGCAGTCGTCGTGCGGGAATAGCGGTGCCGCCCGCGGGCGTTGAAACCGGCCAGCAAGGGAAGGACTCTGCCGTGCCCGAGACCAGCGGTTCGACCGGACGTTCGCCGGAGACGCATGTCATCGACTTCCGCGCCGCCGAGCAGTTGCTCGCCGCGCGTGATCCGCGGGGCGCGGTGAAGCTGCTCGATCCCGTCATCGCCGCGCACCCCGAGAACACCGCGGCGCGGTTGCTGCGCGCGCGTGCGTTCTTCGCCGCCGCGCAACTGCGGCCCGCGGAGCTGGAGTTCACGATCGTTCTGGAGCGGGAGCCGGACAACGCGTTCGCCCACTTCGCGCTCGCGCGCACGTATGAGCGGCAGAACCGGCCGGAGCAGGCCAAGCGGCACTTCCGGCTGGCTGCCGCGCTGGATCCGAAGCCGGAGTATGTGAAGGCGGCGCGTTTCGACAGCTGAGCCGGGCGGGAGGGGCTGTCGGTTCGCTTGTCGGCGGTACGCCGGTGGCACGGGGCGGACTTCGGAGGCGGGCGGCCGGGCTGCGGCTAGGACGTGCGGTCGTCCGGGGGACGGTTCGGTGCTCGGTTGCCCGGGGGCCGGTTCGGTGGGTGGTCGTGGACGGGGCGGTACGGCGGGATGTCCCGGCCCGGCTGGAAGTGCGGGCCTTGGCGGATGTGCCGGACGATGACGGCCAGGTCGATGGAGATCACCAGCCAGAGGACGCCGCAGGCGATCGCCCAGCCAGGGCGGCCGACGAGAAGGAAGGCGACCGTTCCGAAGATCGCCCAGGCCAGCCCCCACACACTCAGCCAGAAGCGCGCCCGCAGCGCACTGCGCGCGGTCACCGGCTCACTGCCCGTACGCATCGGATCACCACTCCTCGCTTGAAAAGTACCCCCGGCTACGGGCGTTCTCCAGGGACACGGCAGCGGCCGAAGGCGCCGGCGAGCCCGGGCCCGGGGACCGGTCTGCCTCGGTGACCACGGGAGCGGTGGTCTCGGCCATGGCGTTTCCTCGTGAAGCGGTCCGTCATGCGCCTTCGTCGTGCAGCTCACCGTCTTCGACGGGCAGAACGCGGCGACACCGCTGATCCTGCTGGCGCCGCTCGGCCTGATCGCGTGGGCGCCTGATCGCCTGGGCGCGTGGGCGCCTGGGCGCGGCGGGGGCGGAACGCGGAGCTGTCGCGGGTGCTGCTGCGGTGGGGGCTAGGGGCCTGGGTGATCGACCGGCGGCCGCCGTACGCCGCGCTGCTTGCCCTTTCCGCCGGTCCGAGTCGGCTGACCCGAGTCGGCTGACCCGTGTCGGCTGAGGCCCGTTCCCGCGGCTCAGCGTCCTCCGGGACGGCCACTGGGGCCGCCCGGCCGACCGGAGCCGCCGCCCGCTCCACCCGTACCGCCGCGGCCGCCCTTACCGCCCCGCCCGCCACCTGGACCGCCCCGTCCGCCTGGGCTGCCGAATCCCCCCGCGCCGCCGAGATCACCCGGGCCACCCCGGCCGCCCCGGCCACTCCGTCCACCGCGGCCGCCACGTCCGCCCGGACCCCCAGGCCCTCCCGGGCCGCCAGGAACCCCCGGACCCCCGAGACCGCCTGGACCCCCCGGTCCCCCTGGCCCCCCGAACCCAGCCAGGCCGCCGAAACCGCCCAAGCCGTGCAGGCGTTCGATCTCGCGGCGGTCGCGCTTGGTCGGGCGGCCGGCGCCGCGGTCGCGGATCCCGGCGGGGGCGACGGCCTCGCGGGGCGGGGGCGGCGGGCTGTTGTCGACGTAGCACTGGACGGCCACGGGGGCGCCGACCCGCTTGCGGATCAGCCGCTTGACGACGACGATCCGCTCCCGGCCCTCCTGCCGGAGCCGTACCTCGTCGCCGACGCGCACCGCGTGGGCGGGCTTGACCCGCTCGCCGTTCAGCCGCACATGACCGCCCCGGCAGGCCGTGGCGCCCTGGGAGCGGGTCTTGACCAGCCGTACGGACCAGATCCAGCTGTCGATCCGGACGCTCTCGCCGTTGCCCGGACCGGCCGCCTCGGCGGCGGCGATCGCGGCGGCGACCTTCGGGTCGACGGCGTGCGGGGCCTCGGTCCGCGGGGCGTCGGCCGCCTCCCGGCCGCCGGTCTCTCCGGCCGGGGGTGTCCGCAGGGCGCGGCCGTCGACCGGGTCCGCGGCCGGGCCCCTGGCCGGGTCCGTGGTCGTGTCGGGGGCGTTCCGGCTGGTCCCGCCGCTGCCCGCCTTGTCCGTGCGATCGGAAGCCATGCCACTGACCTTAGCTCCCCGGCCCCGGAACCCCGGACGGCTTTTCGTACCCCCCTTACCGGCTCCGCGTCGGCGGCCTCCTGGAAGGCGCCCCGCGGTGGCGGGGCACGGCCCTACGGTGGACGCATGGACAGCGGTACCCCCGCCGGTCTCCCCGGCCTCGACCAGCGGATCACGGGCTGCCGGGCGTGCCCTCGGCTGGTCGCCTGGCGTGAGGAGGTGGCCCGTACCAGACGCGCCTCCTTCGCCGACTGGACGTACTGGGGACGGCCGGTGCCCGGCTTCGGTCCGCCGGACGCCCGGCTGCTGATCGTCGGGCTCGCCCCGGCGGCGCACGGCGGGAACCGCACCGGGCGGATGTTCACCGGCGACCGGTCCGGGGACGTCCTGTACGAGGCGCTGTACGACGTGGGGCTCGCGTCCCGGCCCACGTCCGTGTCGGCCGACGACGGGCTGGAGCTGTACGGCGTGCGGGTCACCTCACCCGTCCACTGCGCGCCGCCCGCCAACAAGCCGACCCCCGGGGAGCGCGACACCTGCCGCCCCTGGCTCGTCCGGGAACTGGCCCTGCTGCGGCCGACGCTCAGGGCGGTGGTCGTCCTCGGCGCCTTCGGCTGGCAGGCGGCGCTGCCGGCGTTCACGGCGGCGGGCTGGACGGTGCCGAGGCCGAGGCCCGCCTTCGCGCACGGCGCCCAGGTGACGCTCCCGGCCTCCGAGGCCCCTCCGGTCCCTTCAGCCCTCCCGGCCCCTCCGGCTTCTGAGGAAGCCGCCCCTGCGAACCCCCGAGCCGCCCCCCTCCATCTCTTCGGCTGCTTCCACGTCAGCCAGCGCAACACCTTCACCGGCCGCCTCACCCCGGAGATGCTGCGGGACGTCCTGCGCCGGGCGGCGCGTACGGCGGGCCTGACGGCGGCCCGGAAGTGAGGGGACGGTGCCGTCGTGGCGGCGCTACGGTGCCGCGACGGGCCTCTACGCGGAGATCGAACCGTACGACCACGGCATGCTCGACGTCGGCGACGGCAACCGCGTCTACCGGGAGACCTGCGGGAACCCGCGCGGCAAGCCCGCGGTGGTGCTGCACGGAGGGCCGGGCAGCGGGTGCTCCCCGGGCTTCCGGCGCTCCTTCGACCCGGCGGCGTACCGCGTCGTGCTGCTGGACCAGCGCGGGTGCGGGCGTTCGACGCCGAGCGCGAGCGCGTACGAGACCGACGTGAGCGTCAACACGACGGCTCATCTCATCGCCGACCTGGAGCGGCTGCGACGGCGTCTGAGGATCGAACGGTGGCTGGTGTGGGGTGTGTCGTGGGGGTCCGTGCTGGGGCTGCGGTATGCGCAGACGCGTCCCGGCGCGGTGTCCGATCTGATGCTGACGGGCGTCGCGGCGACGGGCTCGAACGCCGAGGTGGCGCTGCTGACCAGGGGCCTCGGCGGAATCTTCCCGGAGGCGTTCGGGCGGTTCGTCGGCGCACTGCCGGACGGCGACCGCGACGGCCGTCTCGCCGCCGCCTGCAACCGGCTGCTGGGGTCCACGGACGCGGGTGCGCGGGAGCGGGCGGTGCGGGACCGGACGGACTTAGAGACGGCGATCGTTCCGGCGCCGCGCTCCGTGCCGCGCTACGAGGACCCGGTGTTCCGCAGCGGCTTCGCCCGTACGGTCACCCACTACTGGTGCAACGGCCACTTCCTGGGCGAGGGCGACGAGAGGGTCGTCCTGCGCGACGCCCACCTGCTGAAGGGCATCCCCGGCACCCTCGTCCAGGGCGGCCTGGACTTCGGCAACCTGCTCGAAACCGCCTGGCGACTGCACCACGCCTGGCCCGGCAGCGAACTGCTGCTGGTGGAGGAGGCCGGGCACGACGCGGGTGCGCCGGGGACGAAGGATCTCCCGATCGCAACGACGGACCGGTACGCGGCCCGTCAGGGGGTCTCGTGACGCAGGACGACGCCTTCCTCGACTCCACCGCCGAGCGTCTGGCGGCGCTGCCCACGGTCCGGGCCGTGGCGCTCGGCGGTTCGCGCGCGCAGGGCACCCATGGGCCCGGCAGTGACTGGGACCTGGCCGTCTACTACCGCGGCCCCTTCGACCCGGCCCACCTCCGCGCCCTCGGCTGGGAGGGCGAGGTGTCCGAGGTCGGCGGCTGGGGCGGGGGCGTGTTCGACGGGGGCGCGTGGCTGACGATCGACGGGCGGCGCGTCGATGTCCACTACCGGGATCTCGACGTGGTCGAGCGGGAGCTGGCGGAGGCGGCGGAGGGGCGTTTCCGGGTGGAGCCGTTGCTGTTCCATCTCGCCGGGATCCCCAGCTACCTGGTCGTCGCGGAGCTGGCGGTCAACCGGGTGCTGCGCGGTGAGCTGCCGCGGCCGGCGGCGTATCCGGAGAGGCTGCGTCACACGGCGAGCCGACGCTGGTACGGCACCGCCTGCGCCACCCTCGCCTACGCGAAGACCCACCACGCTCCGGCGGGCCGCCTCACCGAGGTCGCCGGCGCCGTCGCCACGGCGGCCGCGCAGACCGGGCACGCTGTGCTGGCGGCGCGGGGGGAGTGGGTGACCAATGAGAAGCGGTTGCTGGAGCGGGCCGGGCTGCGAACCGTGGACGGGGTGATCGCGTCCTTGTCGGCAGGAAGTGATCAGGACTCTCTGACCGCGGCGATCGGGCAGGTCGAGGCACTTTTCGCGCAGGCCGTTTCAGCAGCGGACCACCGGGTCGCGGACGACCGGAGTGCGGACCGCCTGGGCGCGGGCGACTGATCATCGGACGAGGAAGGACGCAAGGTGAGGGTGCTCATATCCCCGTCGTACGGCGGCTCCGAGACGCGGCGCCACTGGGCGGACACCGTGGACCGGCAGGTGGACTTCGCCGCGCCGGAACTCGACAGCCTGCTCACCGCCGACCAGCGGGCGAAGCTCCTGACCCTCCATCCGGAAGGCCACGCCCGGTTCTGGGGCGCGACCTCGGCGCACGACAGCAAGTTCGCCGACGTGGACACGGGTGACGTCGTCCTGTTCACAGGACAGAACCACGTCCGCGCGATAGGCGAGGTCGGCGCCCTCTTCCGCAACCGCGAACTGGCGGACCTCCTGTGGCCGCCCCGGGACGGCGGCGCGAGCTGGCACACCGTCTACAGCCTTCTGGACCTGGTCCCCGCCGACATCCCGTACGAAGAACTCAACACGGCCATCGGATACAAGCTCACTTACAAGTTCCCCGGCCAGATGGTCCTCAGGGGAGACAAGGCGCGGTCGGTTCTCGACGATTTCCTGATCACGCCGAGTACGGTGCAGCCGTCCGTACCGCCACAGCCCACCGCTCAGGGCACGGATCCGGTGCGCGTCGCCGCCCTGGAGGAGCTGCGCACGCACCGCACGGGTTACCGGCCGAGGCGGGGCCTGATCGTCGTCGACCGTCGGGAGGCCCGGCTCGTCCGTGAGTACCGTGATGTCCTCGCCGGCCGCGGGCTGGCCGCCAGTCGCTTCTTCTGCCCGTCCGGCATCACGGACATGTACTTCGACGCCGCCGGGGAGACGGAGCTGATCGAGGCGAAGAGCTGCGCCGGCCACCGTTACGTGCGAGAGGCCCTGGCACAGCTCCTCGACTACGCTCCGCACAGTCCGTCCCCCGCCCGGCGCCTCACCGCCCTGTTCCCGGAGCCGCCGGAACACGCCGACGTGGAACTCCTCCACCGCTACGGAATCGACTGCGTCCACCGCGTACCGCCACGCGGTTTCCGTCGACTGCCCGCAGCCGACGAGAGACGGGCACTGATGCGCGAGGTCTGGTCCGGGCAGCTTCCGGCACCGGCCGGCGAGCAGCACCCCTGACGGTCCGGGGCCGGCCTCCGCGGCGACCGCGTGCGCGTGAGGGACACGCTCCTGACGCCGCCCCTCCCGGCACCGTCACGTCCCGGAAACGCCCCCGTCTCCCGCTCTCCGAAAACACGATCTACGGTGGACAGCACCGTCCACCGCCCGGCCACCGTCGTCCGATGGCACCCCCCGCCCTCGCCCCGACAGGAGCCCCGTGTACCGCCGTGTCGTCCGTGCCCTTCCGCCCTGGCTCGCGCACGCGCTCCGCGCCCAGCGCGGGCCCGTGCCGTGGAGTGCCGTCGGGCGCGGGGCGCTGGCCGCGGGGCCGCTGCTGTGCGCCGCCGTGCTCCTCGAGCGCCCCTCGGCCGGGGTCGTCGCCGCGATCGCCGCCATGCTCGCCGGGATCAACGACCGGCCCGGCAGCCGGCGGGCGGCCGTCCGGCGGCTCGGGGTGCCCGCGCTCGCGGGCGCGGCGGGGCTGCTCATCGGGACGTACGCCGGACAGCACGCGGGCGCCACGGCGCAGACGCTGCTGCTCACCGGGCTCGGACTGGCCGCCGGAAGCGTCAGTGCCGTCGGGCCCGTGGCCTCCGCGGCCGGTACCCAGCTGCTCGTCGCGAGCGCGGTCGGTGCCGGGATGCCGCTGCCCGAGCCGGGATGGCAGCGCGCGCTCGCCTTCCTCGCGGGCGCCGGGTGGCTGCTCGTGCTGCGACTGCTCCTGCCCACGCCCGGCGCGCCGGCCGGGGACCACCGCCACGGCGGGGAGCGGCAGGCGGTCGCCGACGTGTACGACGCCGTCGCCGACCTGCTGGACGCCGTCGCCACGGAGCACGCCACCGCCCGGCGCGCCGCCCTCACCGCCGCCCTGGACCACGCGCAGGACGCCCTCACCGGTCCCCGGCTGCGGCGGTACGCCTCCTCGGCCGCCGAGCGGCGGCTGCGCGCGCAGTACGCCGCCGCCCTGCCCCTCGCCGAAGCCGCCACCGCGCTCGCCTGGGCGGGGGAGAGGCACTGCGGGAGGGCCTCCGCGGGGCCGCGGCGGCTGGCCGCCGCCGTCCGCGGGAACACGCACAGCGGGCCGCTGCCCGCACCGTCCCGGTCACTGCCCGCCCTGCGCGCCCTCGACGACGCCCTGCTGCACGCCGCCGAGGCCTTCGACCGCGGCAAGGGCGGCGACCCGCCCCGCCGGCGGCGCACGGCCGGGGACCTGCTGCGGGCCGTCCTGGGGGCCGGCGGCCGGGAGTACGGCCTGCGCGTCGCCCTGTGCATGGGCGCCGGCGTCGCCCTGGCCCAGGCGTTGCGCCACGCCCAGTGGTACGGGCCGCACGAGCACTGGTACTGGCTCCCCGCCACCGTCGTCTTCCTCGTCAAGCCCGACCTCGGGCCACTCGTCTCGCGTGTGCTGTGCCGTGCCGCCGGAACCGTGCTCGGCGCGCTCCTCTTCGCCGGGTGCGCGGCGGTGCTGCCCCGGCCCGAGGGGCTGGTCGCGCTGGTCGCCGTCAGCGGGGCCCTCATCCCCGTCGCCACCCGGCACTTCGCCGCCCAGACCGCCGTCGTCACCGTGCTCGTCCTCGCCCTCGTGATGGCGGGCGGCGAGCCGCAGGCCTCCGCCGGCCGGATCGGGGAGACCCTGCTGGCCTGCGCGATCGTCCTCGTCGTCGGGCATCTGCCGCTGCCGGGGCAACACGGGGGGCGGGTGCGGGCGCGGCTCGCCGTGGCCGGACGCGCGGCCCAGGCCTATCTCGCCCACGTGCTGAGCGGGTCCGACGACCGGGCCGCCCGCTGGACTCTGCGCCGCGAGGCCTACCGCGCACTCGCCGAGGCGCGCGGCACCATCGCCCTGGCCGCCGCCGAACTGCCCGCGCTCGCCCGGCACACGGCGGGCGCCGACGAGGTCGCCGGCACCCTGGAGCGACTTGTCGACACGACCACCGCCTGCGCCGTCCACCTCGACGACACCGGCCGGCTCACGCCGCGCCACACCGAGCGGCTGGCCGCCCTCGCCGGCGAACTCCGGGCCGGCCGCCGGCGCCTCGGCCTGCGTGAATCGGAGCTGCCCGCCGCCGTCTGACCGCCCGGCACTCCGCCGCGCTCGGGTGCTCGGTGTCCGGGTGTCCGGGTGCCGGGTTCCCGACCGGGTCCGTACCGGCGCGTGGACCCCCGCCCCGCCTCAGTTCCCGACCCGCACCCACACCGGTGCGTGATCCGACCCCGCCGCACTCCGTCGCGGTGCCGGGTCCGGGCCCACCGACGGCAGCTCCGGCACACCGGAGTTCGGCAGTCCGGTCCCCGCCGCCGTCACCCGGCGGATCAGCCGGTGGCTGCACAGGACGTGGTCGATCAGCTCGCGCCGCCCGGAGTTCACCCGGGAGAACCGCTGTTCGACGGGGATCAGCGGGGCCACGTTCCACAGCCGGGTCGCGTCGCCCCTGTCGTCCGCCGCGAAACCGGCCGTGCCGATCTCCGAACCGGGCGGGCCGAGCAGGATCTGGGTGGTCGCCGCCCGGGGCTCGTCGTTCAGGTCGCCCAGCACCACGACGTCCCGCGCCCGCCCGTCACCCGCCAGCAGCTTGTCGGCCAGCGCGCGCAGCGCCGTCGCCTCGGCGGTCCGCCGGTAGAGGGCGTAGGCCCCGCAGCGGGCGCGTTCGCCCTCGTCGCGGGGGTGGAAACGGTGGTCCGGGTACGACAGCAGCTTCGACTTCAGATGCGCGACCGCCACCGACAGCGCACCGGCCCGCACCGCCAGCAGACCGCGGCCCGCCTCCGCCACCGCCGCCCCGGAGTCGTCCGCCTGCACCGGGCGCAGCGGCGCCGGGAACGCCGTCGTGTCGGAGAGCACCACCAGCGGCGTACGGCTGAGGAAGCCGACCCGGATCCCCCGGCTGTCGGCGTGCTCGGACAGGGCGATGTGCCAGGTGCCGGCCAGCATTCCGGCCAGGTCGGCCAGCGCGTCCGCGTCGCCGACCTCCTGCACCCCCAGCAGGGCCGGGTCGAGCCGGGTGATCACGTCGGCGAGGGCGGCGAGCTTGGTCTCGTAGGCGGCCTCGTCCTCGGGGCCGAACGGCCCGCCGGGCCGGTACAGGTTCTCCAGGTTCCAGGTGCCGAGCAGCATGCCGGGCTCCTCTCAGAGGCCGGACGGCGGTGTGCGGTGAGGCCAGCGTGCCCGTGCTCGCGGTGCCTGGACAGCCCCACGGCAGGACGCGCCGTTCACTTCAGGCGAGCCGGGGAGCGCGTCGTACGTCGGCGTGATGACGCCCGCTCCCGCGCACGCCCCCGCCGACCTCGTCGTCACCGGATGCGCCGTCCTCGTCCGCGACGACCGGGAGGGGATCGGGTTCGAGGAGAACGCCGAGGTGGTGGTACGCGGCGGAGCCGTCGAGTCGGTCACGACCGCCGACGCCGTACGGCACCGGCCGGCCGTCGAGCGCATCGACGCCGCCGGGCAGGCCGCCCTGCCGGGACGCGTCGACTGCCACACCCACACCCCCGTGGTCGCCGTGCGCGGCCTCGCCGAGGACCTGCCCGTCGAGGAGTGGTCCAACGACGGCCCGTCGAGTCCCACCTCACCGAGCGGGACGTGGAGTTGGGCGCGCGGCTCGCCCGCGCCGGGATGATCCGGGGCGGCGTCACCTGCTTCGCCGACCGCTCCTCCATGGCGCATCGAGGGAAGTGAGCCGATCCGTTATCACAACGAGTACGAGGAGTGAAGCGGAGGGTAACGGTGTATGCGCAGAGGGGGCGGAATTCCTCACTCTTGGCGGTGAACGGGTGTCAACTACGTCTCAGTAGCGTCACTTGGCGAGGCGATTTCCCTTCGGAGGGCGTTAACTCCTACAAGTACGACGCTTTCTGGAGGTGCGGTGAACGGGCGAAAGGTGCTCGAGCGCTTTCCCGCAGGCGGGCCGCGAGGGTCGTGGCCGGCGGAGGAGTTCGCGCAGGCGCGCCGGTCGGAAGGCCTGCCCGCCGAGGTGGTGATGGACCTCGCCACGGACACGTTCCTGGTGATCGTCCGGGGCGGTGACGGCACGGACTGAGCGGGATCGGCGCGCTGTCCGCGCGGGCGCTTCGACAGGGGCGATGCCGGTCCGTTGCCGGCGCGGGCGGGGTCAGCCCGCTTTCGGTGCGGGCGCCGGCATCGTGAACTGGTCCGCCTGCAATCCGTACAGCTCCGCGTAGACGCCGCCCTTGACGAGCAGTTCCTCCGGAGTTCCCGATTCCACGAGCCGGCCCTCGTCCAGGACGTGCACCAGGTCCGCATGGCGTACGGACGCCAGGCGGTGGGTGATGAGCACGACCGTCTGGCCGGTCCCGGCCAGCGCGCGGATCTTGTCGAACACCTCCAGCTCGGCCCGGGCGTCCAGCGCCGCGGTCGGCTCGTCCACGATCAGGATGCTGCCCCGCCGGTACGCCGCGCGGGCGATGCCGAGCCGCTGCCACTGCCCGCCGGACATCTCGTGCCCGCCGCTGAAGTTGCGGGCCAGCAGGGTGTCCAGACCGCGCGGCAGGTCCGCGACCACCTCCTCGGCGCCCGCCTCCGTGACCGCCGCGGCCAGCCGCTCCTCGGTCACCGGCACCGAGGGCCGCCCCACGGCGACGTTCACCCGGGCCGTGAAGGGCCACCGCTTGAAGTCCTGCGCCACCATCGCGATGCGCTCGGCCAGCCGGTGCCGGTCCGCGGTCGCCGCGTCGACGCCGTCCCACAGGATCCGGCCCCGGTCCGGTGTGTACAGCCCGGCGAGCAGCTTCACCAGGGTGGTCTTGCCGGAGCCGTTCTCGCCGACCAGCGCGATGATCCGGCCCAGCGGCAGCGTCAGGGTGACGTCGTCGAGCGCGGGGCGGGTGGCGTCACCCGGGTAGCTGAACGTGACGTTCTCGAAGCGTATCTCGCGCGGGTCCTCCGGCAGGGCCGTGCCGCCGGCCGGGATCGCCCGGTCGGCGGCCTCGACGTACAGACGTTCGAGATCGCCGACGAAGAGAGCCTCCTCGTGCAACTGGTTGATCTCCAGGACCAGCGTCTCCAGGCTCGCCGAGCCGGTCCGGATCGCGATCACGGCCGTCCCCGCCACCGCCAGCGACATCGCCCCGGCGAGCAGCAGGCCGCCCAGGGTGGCGTACGTCGACACCGTCGCCAGGCCCGTCCAGGCCGCCGCGATCAGGCCGGTCCGGGCCGCGAGCCGCGCCAGCCGGGCCTGCTCCGCCTCCGCCGCCTCCGACATCGCGCGGAAGTGACGCAGGAGGAACGGGCCCACGCCGTGCACCCGGATCTCCGGGGCCGCCGCCGGTTCCGTCAGCAGGCTGCTGATCAGATGTCCCGCGCGCGCGTGCTGCACCCAGGTGTGGAACGACTCGTAGCGGCGCCGGGCGTTCGTCAGCGCGCTCCACGCGCTGGGCAGCGTCATCGTCACCAGCAGCGGCAGCAGCATCGGGTGCAGCACGGTGAGCACGCCGGCCGCCGCGACCAGGGAGATCGCCGCGTTCACCACGCGTGTGCCGTACATGATCATCCGGCGGGCCGAGGACGCCCCGTACTGGGCGGTGTCCAGCAGCTTGTGGAAGGCGTGGTCCTCGATCGCCGCGAGCTCGACGGCCGCGGCCCGCTCCAGGTAGCGCTCCGTCGCGACCCGCTCCACCTTCGGCTCCAGCCGGCCGGTGGCGTACGTCGACGCCGCCCGCAGCAGCGCGCCGAGCAGCAGGACGACGGCGATGGCGGTCAGCGCGGGGACGGCGCCGCGCAGCCGGTCCTCGACCGGCCCGGCGCCCATCAGCCGGCCGAGCACGCTGTTGACCGCGAACAGGCTCACCGCCTGTGCCACGCCCCGGCCCGCCTCGGCCGCCAGGACGACTCGCGCGGCGCTCCGGTCGGCCTGCCGGGCCAGCCGGAAGCTGGCACCGAGCAGGGCGGGCATCCGCGTGATCATGGCCCGGAAGGTGAGCTCCAGGAAGGCGTCCGCGTGCTGGTTCCAGCCCATGTCGTAGCGCAGGGGGCCACCGAAGAGCAGCCGCTCCGACTCGGACACCTCCGGCTCGCCCACGCCGCCCCTCGTTCCCACCGCCGACCTCCCCGGTCCCGCACGAACGGCCACTATCGCGGCACGGCCGGTGACTGGGCAGGGCGCAGGGAGGGGGTGGGGGCGCACGCCGGGGTGTGAGCGGCTCTGAGCCGTGGGGCGGGGCGCGGGGGCGCGGATGTCCGGGGGCCCGGGGTCTCCGGGCTGCGTTGCTCGCGGGCGAGGGGGCGCGGGGCGCGTCGTCCGCCAGCAACGGGTCGGCCGCGGGGCGCCTGTCCGCCAGCGCGTGTCGGTTGCGGGGCGCCTGTCCGGGAGCCCGGGGCGGCCGCGAGGCGCGTCGTCCGGGAGCGCGTGTCGGCCGCGGGGCTGGAGCTCCGCCGGGACGCCCCCGCGGGGCCCTACGCGGTGACCGCCCGCGACCAGCTCGGCGTCGTCCCGAGGATGCGGCACAGGGCGAGGTACAGCGGGATCGGCGGGGTGTAGGGCAGGGTGCCGTCGGGCCGGTGGATCAGGTGGGGCGCCTCGGGGACGACCGCGCCGGTGGCGTAACGCGCGGGAGCGGGCCACTCCAGGGCGTAGTCCGAGTCGGACGGGACCAGCCACCACCAGTGCGCCTCGTCGGCGTAGACGCATCCCACGCGCGGGAGGCGGGGCAGGACGAGCGGGCCGAAGCGGGCGGGCACCTGCACCGCGTCGCAGCCCAGCGGGGCCGTCATGCCGTCCGGCACGGACAGCCGCAGCGGCGGTTCGTCCGGCCGGCGCAGCCCGCGGTGGAGCCGGACGAGCGTGTCCAGGGTGTGTGTCCGTGCCCCGCCGGAGGCAGCCCTCAGCCCCATCCGGTCCCCGTTTCACCGCGCGCCGGCCGGCACACGCGCGCGTGGGGCTGGTCGTCCTCGTCCGAGTCGCCGGACGAATCCGGCTTGGGACGGGCGCCCCAGCCCAGGTCGCTGCTCGGAGCGTAGGCCTGCCGCGGCAGCTCGGCCCAGACCAGCAGCCCGGGGCCCTGCTCCTGCGCGCCCCAGGCGTGCGACACCGCGTCGACGAGGAGGAGCCCCCTCCCGTGCTCCTCCTCGGGCCGGCCCGGTGACGGCTGGGGCTCACCCGCCGCGCACCCCTGGTCGCGCACGGCGATACGCACCATGCCGTCACCGTCGTGCAGCTCGCAGACGACGACGTCGCTCGCGGTGTGCAGGATCGCGTTGGTGACCAGCTCCGACACCACCAGCGCGGCCGTGTCGCAGGTGTCCTCGCACACCGCCCAGCCGGTCAGCCTGGTCCGCGTCAGGCGTCTGGCCTGCGCGGGGGAGCCCGGGTGTGCGGCCAGTTCGAAGCGGAACCGGCGCTCGGCGGCGGACCCCGCGGGGCCGGCTGCCGAGGCGGCACCGAGGCCGGAAGGGCCTGCGGCGGTATCTGTTCCTAAGGGCGCGGACGGAATCACGCTTGCCACTATCGCCCTGCCTCGAACAGCTTGGCAAGTGCCACTCTGAAAATTGCAGAGTGATGTGTGACGTAGTGAAGGGCCATGGCACACTGCTCGCAACAGCATGTGATGCAGCGCCAGTTGAGATCCCCGAGGTCGGCACCGGCTATCGAATAGATCTTCGAATGGCGCCGCCGGACTGTCGGTATTCGTCTGATTCTGTGCCAGTTTCGTACTCCTTACGGAACGTACAGGGGTCGGGGTCTCGATGAGGGGAGGTGGAGCATGAGCGAGCCGCGGTCGGCACCGACGGTCGGCCAGGTCGTCCTCGGCCGGCGCCTGCTCGACCTGCGTGAACGCGCCGGTCTCAAGCGCGAGGAGGCGGCCCGCGTCCTGCGCGTCGCCCCCGCCACCATCCGCCGCATGGAGACCGCCGAGGTCGCCTTCAAGATCCCGTATCTGCAACTGCTCCTGAAGGCCTACGGCGTCGCCGACGCCGAGGCCGACGCCTTCGTCCAGCTGGCCGAGGAGGCCAACAGGCCCGGCTGGTGGCAGCGGTTCCACGACATCCTGCCCGGCTGGTTCTCGATGTACGTCAGCCTGGAGGGCGCCGCCTCCCTCATCCGCAGCTACGAACCGCACTTCGTGCCCGGGCTCCTGCAGACCGAGGACTACGCGCGCGGCGTCCTGACGTCGGGCGCCGTCGGCCAGACCCGGCCCGAGGACATCGAGCGGCACGTCGCCCTGCGGATGCAACGCCAGGACCTGCTCACCCGTCAGGACGCGCCGCGGATGTGGGCCGTGATGGACGAGACCGCGCTGCACCGCCCGGTCGGCGGCCCTGAGGTGATGCGTGCCCAGATCGACAAACTGCTCGACGTCGCGCGGCTGCCCCACGTGACGTTGCAGGTCGTCCCGTTCGCCACGGGGCCGCACCCCGGCACGTACGGGCCCTTCGTGCTGTTCCGATTCGCCATGCCCGAACTTCCGGACATGGTCTACAGCGAGTACCTGACCGGCGCCGTCTACCTGGACGCGCGCGCCGAGGTGGCGACCCACCTGGAGGTCATGGACCGCATGGCGGCGCAGGCCGCTACGGCACATCGCACGAAGGAGATCCTCGAGGATCTCCGCAAGGAGCTGTGAATGGATCGCATCACGTCCCAGCCCAAGCCGCGGGCCCGCGCCGAGCGGATCTACAACGGCATGCCGGCCCGCGAACTGGGCAGCGAGGGCTGGCACAAGCCGTGGAGCGGCGGCAACGGCGGCAACTGCCTGGAGGCGATGAAGCTCGCCGACGGCCGTATCGCCGTCCGGCAGTCCACCGACCCGGACGGGCCGGCGCTGATCTACACCTCCGACGAGATGACGGCGTTCATCGAGGGCGCGAAGGCGGGGGTGGCCGACTTCCTTCTGTCGTGATAATTCGTGACGCTCATTGTTTGGAGTGTTTGCAGACCCTATTGAAGCTTGACAGATTAACTTCCTTATCCTGGTGCTGAATTGATGACTTTTCGCAATCGACGCTTACGGAGTGCCTCATGACCGGGATCGACACCAGCAGGCCCCATCCCGCGCGGATGTACGACTGGTATCTCGGCGGCAAGGACAACTACCCGATCGACGAGGAGCTGGGCCGGCAGATGCTGGCCCTGGACCCGCGGGTGCCGGTGATGGCGCGCGTCAACCGCGCGTTCATGCACCGGGCCACCCGCTGGCTGGCCGGGAACGGCGTACGGCAGTTCCTCGACATCGGCACGGGCATCCCGACCGAGCCCAACCTGCACCAGATCGCTCAGTCCGTGGCGCCGGACGCGCGCGTGGTGTACTGCGACAACGACCCGATCGTGCTGGCCCACGCGGCGGCCCTGCTGCGCGGCACGCCCGAGGGGGTGACCGAGTACCTCCAGGCGGACGTGCGCGAGCCCGCCGCCATCATCGAGGGGGCCAGCAAGGTCCTGGACCTCAGCCGGCCCGTGGCGCTCTCCCTCGTGGCGCTGCTGCACTTCGTCTCCGACGAGGACGGCGCGCACGAGCTGGTCACCGAGCTGCTGTCCGCGTTCCCGTCCGGCAGCTACCTGATGATGACCCACGCCACCTCCGACTTCACCCCGGAGGATTCGGCGGCGGCCACCGAGAAGCTCAGGGCGGCGGGCGTCACGCTCGCGCTGCGCTCCCGGGACGAGTTCACCCGGTTCTTCGACGGGCTGGAACTGGTCGAGCCGGGGGTCGTGGTGGTGCACGAGTGGCATCCGGAGCTGGGCGAGCCGGTGCCGGGCCAGGACGACGGGGTGATTCCGGGGTACGGGGCGGTGGCGCGGAAGGCGTGAGCGCCGGCGCCGGCTCGTGTCCCGGTGGAGGGCGCAAACGCTGACGCGGAGGGGGCGTGAGCGTTTGCGCCCGTGGGGGCGTCACGGGGGCGGCAGGACGCCGCACAGGGCGTCCAGTGCCGCCACGCAGGCGTGCTCCGGCGGGGTCGCGTAGCCGACGACCAGGCCGTCCCCCGCGCCCATGGCGGTCTCCGGGTGCCGGAACGCGGCGAGGCCGTCGAGGGCGACGCCCTGCCGGGCGGCGTGCGACGGGTGCGGCGGGTGCGACTACGAGTGCTGCGAGCGTGGTGGACGGGAGGTGGCGGCGGGCGCCGTGCCCCGTGCCGCCGCCGGGGCCGGAGCGGAGCGCACCCGGCTCGACTTCGCCCGGTTCGCCCCGAAGGCCTTCCGCGCCCTGATCGGACTGGACGCGGCGGCCCGTGAGGGCCTCGACCCGGCCCTCGTCGAACTGATCCAGATCCGCTCCTCGCACCTCAACCACTGCGCGTACTGCCTGCACATGCACACCAACGACGCCCGCGGGGCAGGCGAGAGCGAGGACCGCCTGCACATGGTCGCCGTGTGGCGCGAGGCCCGGCACTTCTTCACACCGAAGGAACAGGCCGCCCTGGCGCTCACCGAGGCCTCACCCTGGTCGCCGACGCCGGCGTCCCCGACGCCGTGTACGCGCGGGCCGCGGCCCACTTCGAGGACCGGGAACTGGCCCAGGTCATCGCCCTGATCTGCACGATCAACACGTGGAACCGGGTGGCGCTGTCGACGGCGAAGGTGGCGGGGACGGAGGAGCGCCGCCGCTGAAGGACGGGAGTGCTGCCGTGCCGTGGTCATCCGTGCGGGGCGGTATCCGTGCGGGGCAGTATCCGCGCGGGTGGCGCCGCCGTGCCGTGGTGGTCCCGTCCCCGCCGCGCCCTCACACCGCCATCGGCCGGTCGTACGGCCCGATGGGCGCGGGCAGGGCCGAACTCCCCGTCAGATAGTGGTCGACAGCCGCCGCCACCGCCCGCCCCTCCGCAATCGCCCACACGATGAGCGACTGTCCCCGGGCCGCGTCCCCCGCGGCGAAGACACCGGGGGCGTTCGTCGCGAAGCCGGCGTCCCGGGCGAGCGTGCCGCGTGGCTCGACCCCCAGCCCCAGCTGGTCGATGAGCCCGTCCTCCCGGTCGGGCCCGGAGAAGCCGAGGGCGAGCAGAACCAGGTCGGCGGGGAGCGCCCGCTCGGTGCCGGGCACCGGCTGCCGCCGCGCGTCCACCTCGACCAGGTGGAGCCACCGCACATGCCCCTCCGCGTCCCCCGTGAAGCGCAGCGTGGACGCCGCGAACAGCCGCGCGTCCGCGTCCGCCGCCGGCGCGCTCTCCAGCTCGCGCGCCTCCTCGTGCGCCGCCGAGAGCCGGTAGATCTTCGGGTACGTCGGCCAGGGCTCGGTGTCGTCGTCCCGCTCGGCCCCCGGCTGGGCGTAGATGTCCAGCTGCGTCACCGACGCCGCCCCCTCCCGTACCGCCGTGCCCAGGCAGTCCGCGCCCGTGTCCCCGCCCCCGACGATCAGGACATGCTTGCCGGCCGCTGAGAGCGGCGAGGCCTCCAGATCGCCCTCGCACACCCGGTTGGCCAGCGGCAGGTACTCCATCGCCTGGTGGACACCGGCCAGCTCCCGCCCGGGGACGGGGAGTTCACGCCAGGCCGTCGCCCCGGTCGCGATCACCACGGCGTCGTACCGCGAGCGCAGCTCCGCCGCCCCGATGTCCCGCCCGACCGCCGTCGACGTACGGAACTTGGTGCCCTCGGCCCGCATCTGCTCCAGCCGCCGCTCCAGATGGTGCTTCTCCATCTTGAACTCGGGGATCCCGTACCGCATCAGCCCACCGAGCCGGTCGTCCTTCTCGTACACGGCGACGGTGTGCCCCGCCCGCGTCAGCTGCTGTGCCGCCGCCAGCCCCGTGGGCCCCGAGCCGATCACCGCGACCGTCCGCCCGCTCAGCCGCTCCGGCGGGCTCGGCGGCGCGAAGCCCTCCGCCCAGGCCCGGTCGGCGATCGCGCACTCGACGTTCTTGATGGTGACCGCCGGCTGGTTGATCGCGAGCACGCACCCCGCCTCGCACGGCGCCGGGCACAGCCGCCCCGTGAACTCGGGGAAGTTGTTCGTGGCGTGCAGCCGGTCGCTCGCCACCCGCCAGTCGTCCCGGGAGACCAGGTCGTTCCACTCCGGGATCAGATTGCCCAGCGGACAGGCGTGGTGGCAGAACGGTATGCCGCAGTCCATGCAGCGGTCCGCCTGCTGGTTGATGATGGGGAGCAGCGCCCCCGGGACGTAGACCTCGTTCCAGTCCCGCACCCGCTCCTCGACCGGCCGGCGGGGCCAGTCCTGGCGGGGGGTGGTCATGAAACCCTTGGGATCGGCCATGGCCGGTTTTCCTCGCGTAGGGGTACGACGGGCCGTGCGTCATCGGCGGCACCCTTTGGGCCACGATACGTCCCGTCGGCCGCCCGCGCAGGGCCCCGCAGCGCCGGCTCACACCAGGGCCAGCACGTACGCCACCGCGGCGCCGGCCGCGGCGACCGTCCGGACGTGGTTCCACGCCGTCCACCCGCGCACGTACGCCGGCCAGTACGCGGCCGCCTCCGCGGTCCCGGCCTCCACCTCGGCCAGCGCGTTGTTGCGCGGCACGTTCGCGAGCACGGTCACCCCGAAGCACCCGAACAGGTACAGGGCGCTGCCCACCAGCAGCTCCGCCGCCCCCGCGCCGGGCCACACCACGAAGGTCACCACGGCGATCACCGCGCACAGCAGCGTCGATCCCAGGAACACGGCCATGAAGGCGGGCCGCACCGCCGTCACGTTGATCGCCTTCATCGCTGCCACCCCCTGCGCGGGCGGCAGCGCGGCGAGCGCCTGCATCACGAACGTCGAGAAGGCACAGAACACCCCGGCCACCAGCCCGGCCCCGACGATCCCCGCGACCGTCAGCACGAAGTACGGCCCGTCCACCACGTCACCCACTCCTCCCACGCCCTGCCGGGTCCCGTCCGGTTCCTCGGCCCTTCCCCTGCCCCACCCTGCACCACCAGTGAATCCCGGACCGGCCGGACCGGACCACGACCCGACCGCGCGGCTCTCCGCGCGAGCATCCGGCCGGGGGAGACCGCCCGGGCGCCCGGGTCCGGCGCGCGGAAGACGCGAGGCGGCTCACGCCCGCGCCCGCACGCCCCTTGCCCGGCCGCTCACTCGACCTCGGCCGCTCACTCGACCTCGGCCGCTCACTCAACATCGGCCGCTCACCCGACGGAGCCCAGCCCTTCCGCCCGCCACTCCCGCAGGACCGCCGCCACGGGCGCCGCGATCCTGCGCCGTGCCTCGTACCAGGACACCCCGCTCATCAGCAGTTGGTCGTACGGCGTGTCCACATGCCGCACCGCCGCCACCACCGCCGACGTCACCGCCCCTTCCGTCAGCGCCCGCCCGGCCGCCGTCCGCCCCACGCGCCCGCTGCCCCGCAAGGACGCGTACGCCGCGATCGCCCGCGCCCGCTCCGGCGGGCACCCGGGGAACAGCCGCAGGACCTCCGCCGCGAAGGCCTCCGCGAAGCGGGCGTCCTCCGCCGCCCTGCGCCGCGCGTCCCTGGCCCGGCGGCGCCGCCGGGCCTCCGCGTCCGCCAGGCACCGCTCCTCGGCCCGCGCGAGCCCCGCCTCCTCGACGAGGACGCCCTGCCGCTCATAACGGCTCCTGCGCCGGTTGAACCGCACGACGACCGCCGACAGCCCGCTCTCCTCGCGCGCCCTGCGCGTCAGCGCGGTGTCGCCCCGCGGCAGGAAGACCAGGTGCCCCAGGTCGGCACAGTCGAGGCACCGCGGCGCCCCCTCCACCATGACGAGCAGCGACAGCGGCCCGCGCCGGCACCGGGCGCAGCGCTTCTTCTTCGGTGACTGGATGACGACGGGAGCGGTCCGGGAACCGGTGAGAGGACTGACCTCGCCGGAGGACGACGGGGTTGCACGCACGGCCATATCCGCTTCTTTCCCACCTGCTTCCCCCCTGCACGCCCGCCTCCACGCCCCCGCGCGCCGGCCGTTCCCCGCACCACCCCCGCATCCGCAATCATGGTCATGTGCGACTCGAAGCGATCACCTGGGACCGGCTCGCCGACCGCCTCACCGAACGTCTGCTCGCCCTGGAGCCGGCCGACGGCAGCCCCTGGCCGCGTGTCGCCTTCGACGGCGCCCCGGCGGCCGGGCCCGGGGAGCTCGCCGTACGCGTCCACGAGGCCCTGCGCCTGCGCGGCCGCCCCTCGCTGGCCGTCGGCACCCAGGGCTTCCTGCGGCCGGCCTCCGTCCGCCTGGAGCACGGGCACCAGGACGTGGACGCCTACTACGACGGCTGGTTCGACACCGGTGCCCTGTGGCGCGAGGTGTTCGGCCCTCTCGAACCCGGCGGCGACGGGCGCGTCCTGCCCGACCTCCTGGACCCGGTCACCGACCGCGCCACCCGCAGTCCGTACGTCCAACTCCCGCCCGGAGGTGTGCTGCTGCTGCACGGTCCGATCCTGCTGCGCCACTGGTTCCCCTTCGACCTGACCGTCCACCTCCTGCTCTCCCCGGCCGCCCTGCGCCGCCGCACACCGCAGGCCGAGCACTGGACCCTGCCCGCCTTCGCGCGGTACGAGGCCGAGACCGACCCCGCCGGCGCCGCCGACGTCCTGGTGCGCGCCGACGATCCGCGCCGCCCGGCGTGGAGCGGCTGACCGCACCCCGCCCGCCCGGGCCGGCCGCCGGGCCGCCCCCGCGCGCCCGCGGCACGCGTCCCCCACCGCCGCCCCGGGTGCGTGCGCCCGGTGACCCGGCGAGAATGAAGGGCGCCGGGACTAGCGGTGCGTCCCGCGCCGCGCCGGCCGGCACCGGGAGGTACTCCATGACCACCGCCGGAGAGATCATGCACCGGGGCGCCCAGTGGATCCCCGCGCACGAGACCCTGGACCGCGCAGCCCAGCTGATGCGTGAGCTGAACGTCGGGGCGCTGCCCATCAGCGACGAGAACGAACGGCTCTGCGGCATCCTCACCGACCGCGACATCGTGGTCGGCTGTGTCGCCCTGGGCCATGAGCCGTCCAAGGTCACCGCGGGCGAGATGGCCAAGGGCACACCGCGCTGGATCGACGCGAACGCCGACATCGGCGAGGTGCTCCAGGAGATGGAGGACCACCAGATCCGCAGGCTGCCCGTCATCGAGAACAAGCGCCTGGTCGGCATGATCAGCGAAGCCGACCTCGCCCAGCACCTGACGGAGGACCAGATCGCCTCCTGGGCGGAGCGGGTCTACGCCAGGGGCACGAACCGCTGACCGCCCGCCCGCCTCGCCCGCACCGGTCGGTCACAGCCAGCCGCTGCGCCGGAAGGCGCGGTACAGGGCCAGGCAGGCCACGGATATGACGCCGATGACCATGCCGTAGCCGTACTTCCAGTGCAGTTCGGGCATGTGGTCGAAGTTCATGCCGTACACCCCGCAGACCATCGTGGGGACGGCGACGATCGCGGCCCACGCCGTGATCTTCCGCATGTCCGCGTTCTGCGCGACCGTGACCTGGGCGAGGTGGGCCTGCAGGATCGAGTTGAGCAACTCGTCGAACCCGGCGAGCTGTTCCGAGGCGCGCGTCAGATGGTCGGAGACGTCGCGGAAGTAGGCCTGTATCTCCGGCTCCACCACCCGCATCGGCCGGTCGGAGAGGTCCAGCAGCGGTCGGCCCAGGGGGACCACGGCCCGCTTCAGCTCCAGCAGTTCGCGCTTGAGCTGGTAGATGCGGCCCGGGTCGGCACGGGCGCCGTTCTCCGCGAAGACGTCCGTCTCGACCTGCTCGATGTCCCCCTGCACCGCGTCGATGACGTTGAGGTACTCGTCGACGACATGGTCCGCGACCGCGTGCAGGACCGCGGACGGGCCCTTGGCGAGCTGGCCGGGGTCGGCCTCCAGCTCCTCGCGCAGCGGGCCCAGCGAGCCGTGCATGCCGTGCCGCACCGTGATGACGAAGTCCTGGCCGACGAACACCATGAGCTCACCGGTGCTCACCACCTCGCTGGTCGCCGTCAGTTCTTCGTGCTCGACGTAGCAGACCGTCTTGAACACGGCGAACAGCGTCTCACCGTACCGCTCCACCTTCGGGCGCTGATGCGCCTCGATCGCGTCCTCGACCGCGAGCGGATGCAGGTCGAAGAGCCCGGCCATGCCCGCGAACTCCTGGTTCGTCGGCTCGTGCAGGCCCAGCCAGACGAAACCCGCGCCGTGCTTGCGCACCCGCTCCACCGTGTCGACGAGGTCACCGTCGAGGGGCAGCCGGGTCCCCTCCTCGTAGGCCACACAGTTGACCACCGAGGAGCCCAGCGGGGATCGCGCGGGGTGGCTCAGGTCGACCCGGCGGCCTCGCCGTGCCAGCCGCGCCACCTTCCGGAGGCCGCCGACCCTGCCGAGGCCCGTGACCTTCCGCAGATTCCCTGCCATGGACATCTGGATCTCCTTGCGTGGATCCTCTCGCGCCGCAATCCTGCGCCTGTCGCGCCAGTGTGCCAGGACCGTGTGAGCAGCGGGCAAGCCTGTGGAAAGCGTGCGTTCCGCTTGGTTCCCGGTTGTGGACGACGGAGTTGCCGGTGGTCCGACGCCCGGCCGGCTCATCCGGCACCGGGGGGCAGGGGCGGTCTGCCGCCCACCTGTTCGACCGCTCGCGTCCCCGCCGTGCGCCCCTCCAGGCGGGGACGCACCCCCGCCGCGGTCAGCGCCCGCTCGTGCCACGCCACCGCGTCCGCACCGGCCCGGCCGAGCAGCCGTACCTCCGCCCATCCTCAATGGGCCTTTGGGCAGGCCACGTTGGCGCCCGCGCCACCGGGCAGCGTCCGGATCACCGAGGCCGTGTCCGTGCCCCCGGCCAGCGGCCCCCGGTGCCGGGCGACGACGTCCGTCACGACGTCCCCGACGATCGGCCGGGCGCCGCCCCGCCCGCCGGGCGCGGCCTCGCTGACGTCTCGGCCCAGGCCGCTGTCCCGCGTGCCGGGTCCGGCCCTGCTCACGCCCCGGCCCAGGCCACCGCGATCCGTGCCGCCAGCCGGACGTTGCCGCGCACGGCCGCCAGGTTGGCACTCAGCGAGGCGCCCTCGGTGTGCCGTACCAGGTAGTCGAGCAGGAACGGCGTGACGGCCTGCCCGGTGACGCCCTCCGCCTCGCACGACCGCAACGCGTCGGCCAGCACGCGCGCGTGCAGCGCGGGGTCCAGCTGCTCGGTCTCCGGTACCGGGTTGGCCACGACCAGTGCCAATTCCGGCCCGCCGAGCGCGTCCTGGGCCCGCATGACGTCGGCCACCTGGCGGGGGCTGTCCAGCGTCCAGTCCACGGGGTGCCCGGAGTCCGCCAGACAGAAGCCCGGGAAGCGGTCCGTGGCGTATCCGGCCACCGCGACGCCGAGGGTCTCCAGCCGCTGGAGCGTCGCCGGTACGTCCAGGATCGACTTCACGCCCGCGCACACCACCGTGATCCGCGTACGGGCCAGCAGACCCAGGTCGGCCGACTCGTCCTGCGTCACCGTCCATCGCCGGTGCACCCCGCCGAGCCCGCCCGTCGCGAACACCCGGATCCCCGCCAGCGCCGCCAGCAGCGCGGTCGCCGACACCGTGGTCGCCCCGCTCGCCCCGGTGGCCACCGCGAGCGGCAGATCGCGGTGGCCCAGCTTGCGGATTCCGTCCTCGTTCGCGACCCGCTCCAGCTGCCCCTCGTCCAGACCGACCCGGGGCCGCCCGTCCAGCACGGCGATCGTGGCCGGTACGGCGCCCTGCCGCCGTACCGCCTCCTCCAGCTCCAGCGCCACCTGCATGTTCCGGGGACGCGGCAGCCCGTGCGCGATGATCGTGGACTCCAGGGCCACCACGGCCCGGCGCGCGTGGACCGCCTCCCGCACCTCCTCGGACACCACCAGCGTCACGGGCCCGCCTCCTGTCCGTCGGTCATCCCTCATCCCTGGCGGGCCCTGCGCCCGGTCAAACCCTTGCGGCCGGCGCGGCACGACACCAGCCTGGGGGCATGACGGACAACACGCCACGTCTCGACCACGTCGTCCTCTGGGTGCGGGATCCGGTGGCCGCCGCCGAGTTCTACGAGGAGGCGGTCGGCCTGGAGCCGGTCCGGCTCGGCGAGTTCGCCGAGGGGCAGGCGCCCTTCCCCTCGGTACGCGTCAACGACGAGACGATCATCGATCTGATGCCGCTCACCATGGCGGAACGCATGGAGATGCTCCCCGGGGCGGCGGAGAGCTCGGGGCACCCCCTCAACCACGTCTGCCTCGCACTGCCCGAGGACGCCTTCGACGCCCTGCGCGACCGTCTGCGGGAGCGCTCGGTCCCGGTGACGGACATCGGCCACGACTCCTTCGGCGCCCGCGGCAACGCCCGGCGCACCTTCTATTTCCGTGACCCCGACGGCAACTTCTTCGAGGCACGCCACTACGCCTGAGCCGGACGCACGGGGCCCGCGCGGCGGGGCCCCGTGTCTCAGAACAGCGGCTGGGGCAGCACGCCCTCCAGCGCCAGCAGTTGCCGCTTGGTCTCCAGACCGCCGCCGAACCCGCCGATGCCGCCGTCGCTCTCCACCACCCGATGGCAGGGCACGACCACGGGCAGCGGGTTGGCGCCCATGGCCGTCCCCACCGCCTGGGCCGCGCCGGGCTGACCCACCCGGCGGGCCAGCTCGCCGTACCCGACGACCGTGCCGTACGGCACGCCGGACGCCAGCTCGCGCAGCACCTGGCGGTTGAAGCCCGAGATCAGCGACCAGTCCAGCGGCAGCTCGACATCGCGGCGCTCACCCGCGAAGTACGCCCGGACCTGACGTATCGCCTCGGCCAGCAGAGGGGAGCCGGGTGCCTCGGCGGGCTCGGTGCCCAGCCGGGACGCGAGCCGGCCGAGCGCCCGGTCGCGCACCGGGTCCGTGGCGTGGAAGACGACGTTGACCAGGCCCTCGCCGGTCGCGGCCAGCAGCAGTGGACCGATGTCGGCGGCGACGACGGTCCACACGACCTGCTGCCCGTACTGCCCATGGCTGTCCATGCGCCCACGGTACGACCCGCCACTGACACCGCCCGCCCCGGACCGGTGCCGGAACGTCACTGCCCGCCCAGCGCGTCCCGGACGACGTCGGGCTTGTTGGTGATGACGCCGTCGACGCCGTACCCGGCGACCTTGCGGGCGGTGGCCGCGTCGTCGACGGTCCAGGTGAGGACCTCGAGCGGCCTGCCGTGCGCACCGGTCACCCGGTGGACCGCGGAGACGTAGCGGGGCGTCAGCAGGGTGTGGGACGGGTTGATCTGGTCGACGAATCCGGCGTACTCCGCCACGCGCGCCAGAGAGGGGGTGCCGAGGAAGCCGGTCCTGACCGCGGGCTCCTGCTCGTGCACGGCCCGCATGCTGTCCGCGCTGAAGCTCTGCACGATCAGCCGGTCCGCCAGGTGCTGCCGGTCCAGCCAGCCCTCGTTGCCGAGGACATCCAGCGTCTGCCCCTCGATGCCCGGGTACAGCTCCGGCTGCTTGATCTCCAGCAGCAGCCTCTGATGGTGGTGCTCGACCCGGCGCAGGTACTCCGCGACCGTCGGCACGCGCGCGCCCGCGTAGGCGGCCCCGAACCAGCTCCCCGCGTCCAGGCGAGCGATCTCGGCCGCGGTGAAGTCCCCGACCTTCCAGGGGGACCGGCCGGGGAAGACCCGCTCCACGTCGGTGGTGCGCCGCAGGCTGTCGTCGTGGATCACCACCAGCTCACCGTCCTTGGTGCGCTGCACGTCGTTCTCGACCCACTGGACGCCCAGCTCGGCGGCCTTGTCGACGGCGGCCAGGGTGTTCTCGGGCGCGTAGGCGGAGGCGCCCCGGTGGGCGAAGACCGAGGGAGGCCGTTCGGCTCCGGCGTCGGCTCCGGCGTCGGAGACCGGGAACAGCAGGGCGACGCCCCCCAGGAGCGCGGTGGTCGTGGCGGCGGCTGCACGCGCGTGCATGCGGACTCCTCGCGTCGAACCGGACACGGACAGGCCCCACCGTGGCAGCGGACGGTCAACTCCGGAGGGGTACAGGATGGACACAGATTGAATGGAGGAGCCCGAGGTCGCACACCAGTGCGGCACAACTGGGGCAGAGGCGTGTTTCTTTGCCGGAGAGTCGTTCGGCCATTCCGGTGGGAGTCATACTCTCTGCCACGACCCTGACCGCTCGGGCGGTCCTGGGAGGGGGAGCATTTCGCGTAATTCCGGACGGAACGGGGCGGAAGGACAGCCGCACATGCAGGGCACGGTCGACGGATTCAGCTACGGCCTCGTCACACCGCTGGTGGCCTTCGTCATGGCCTGCCTCGGCGGTGCCCTCGGCCTGCGCTGCACCACCAGAGCCTTTCTCGTGGGCGGCTCCTGGCGCCCCTCCTGGCTGGCCCTGGGATCGGTGGCGATCGCCTCCGGCATCTGGACCATGCACTTCATCGCGATGATGGGCTTCACGGTCCGGGAGGCGCCGATCCACTTCGACAAGCCGATGACGTACGCCAGCCTGGGCGTCGCCGTCCTGATGGTCGGCATCGGGATCTTCATCGTCGGCTACCGGGGCGCGTCCGGCACCGCCCTGTTCACCGGCGGCACCATCACCGGCCTCGGCATCGCGTCGATGCATTACCTGGGCATGGCCGGCATGCAGCTGGACGGAGAGCTGGAGTACAACACGCTCACCGTCGCCGCCTCCGTCCTCATCGCCATGATCGCCGCCACCGCCGCCCTGTGGGCGGCCGGACAGGTCAGAGGGCTCCTGTGGAGCGTGGGCGCCAGCCTCGTCATGGGACTCGCCGTCACGGGCATGCACTACACGGGCATGGCGGCCCTCAGCGTCCACCTGCACGGCACCGCCGACCCCGTCTCGGGCGACCCGCCCGCCGCGCTGCTCGCCCCCATGCTGCTCGGCCCGCTCGCCTTCCTGCTCCTCGCGGGCGTCGTCGTCGTGTTCGACCCGCTGATCGTCATGGGCAAGGAGCCCGTGCCCCGGCCCGAGCACAAGCCCGGCGTCCCGGCCCACCCGGCGGTGCCGCACCCGCCCCGCCGGCTCACGCCGCGCACTCGCCGGATCCCGGCCCGCAGCACCTCCCGCACCCCGCAGAACCGCTGATAGGAGCCGGTTGTCAGTGCGGGGTCGTACGGTGGATGGCATGCGGCCCGTTTCCAAGATCGAACGCACGGTGGCGCCTTTCGAGGTCGTCAGCCCCTACCAGCCGAGCGGCGACCAGCCGGCGGCCATCGCCGACCTCGCCCGGCGCATCGCAGCCGGGCAGAAGAACGTCGTGCTGCTCGGCGCGACCGGCACCGGCAAGTCCGCCACCACCGCGTGGATGATCGAGAAGCTGCAGCGCCCCACCCTGGTGATGGCGCCGAACAAGACGCTGGCCGCCCAGCTGGCGAACGAGTTCCGCGAGCTGCTGCCGAACAACGCCGTCGAGTACTTCGTCTCGTACTACGACTACTACCAGCCCGAGGCGTACGTCCCGCAGTCGGACACCTACATCGAGAAGGACTCCTCGATCAACGAGGAGGTCGAGCGGCTGCGCCACTCCGCGACCAACTCGCTGCTCACCCGCCGCGACGTCGTCGTGGTCGCCTCGGTGTCCTGCATCTACGGCCTGGGCACGCCGCAGGAGTACGTCGACCGCATGGTGCCGCTGCGGGTCGGCGAGGAGGTCGACCGCGACCAGCTGCTGCGCCGCTTCGTCGACATCCAGTACACGCGCAACGACATGGCCTTCACCCGGGGCACCTTCCGGGTCCGCGGCGACACCATCGAGATCTTCCCGGTGTACGAGGAGCTGGCCGTCCGCATCGAGATGTTCGGCGACGAGATCGAGGCGCTGTCGACGCTGCACCCGCTCACGGGCGAGATCGTCAGCGACGACCAGCAGCTCTACGTCTTCCCGGCCTCCCACTACGTCGCCGGCCCCGAGCGCATGGAGCGGGCCGTCAACGACATCGAGAAGGAGCTGGGGGAGCGGCTCGCCGAGCTGGAGAAGCAGGGCAAGCTCCTGGAGGCCCAGCGGCTGCGGATGCGCACCACGTACGACATCGAGATGCTCCGCCAGATCGGCACCTGCTCCGGCGTGGAGAACTACTCGATGCACTTCGACGGCCGCCTGCCCGGCTCCCCGCCGAACACTCTGCTGGACTACTTCCCCGAGGACTTCCTCCTCGTCATCGACGAGTCGCACGTCACCGTGCCGCAGATCGGCGCCATGTACGAGGGCGACGCCTCCCGCAAGCGCACCCTCGTGGACCACGGGTTCCGGCTGCCCTCGGCCCTGGACAACCGCCCGCTGAAGTGGGAGGAGTTCCAGGAGCGCATCGGCCAGACCGTCTACCTGTCGGCCACCCCCGGCCAGTACGAGCTGTCCCGTTCCGACGGCGTCGTCGAACAGATCATCCGGCCCACCGGCCTGGTCGATCCCGAAGTCGTGGTCAAGCCCACCGAGGGCCAGATCGACGACCTGGTGCACGAGATCCGCACCCGGGTGGAGAAGGACGAGCGCGTCCTGGTCACCACGCTCACCAAGAAGATGGCCGAGGACCTCACCGACTACTTCCTGGAACTCGGCATCCAGGTCCGCTACCTGCACAGCGACGTCGACACGCTGCGCCGCGTCGAACTGCTGCGCGAACTGCGCTCCGGCGAGTTCGACGTCCTGGTCGGCATCAACCTCCTCCGGGAGGGCCTCGACCTGCCCGAGGTGTCCCTGGTGGCGATCCTCGACGCCGACAAGGAGGGCTTCCTGCGCTCCGGCACCTCGCTGATCCAGACCATCGGCCGCGCGGCGCGCAACGTCTCCGGCCAGGTCCACATGTACGCCGACAAGATCACCCCGGCGATGGAGAAGGCCATCGAGGAGACCAACCGCCGCCGGGAGAAGCAGATCGCGTACAACAAGGCGAACGGCATCGACCCCCAGCCGTTGCGCAAGAAGATCAACGACATCGTCGCGCAGATCGCGCGTGAGGGCGTCGACACCGAGCAGCTGCTCGGCACGGGCTACCGCCAGGCCCGCAAGGACGGCCGCGGGACGAGGGCCCCGGTGCCCTCCTTGAAGGACCACGCGGTCGATGACGCGAAGCCCGCCAGGCGCGCCAAGGGCAAGGCCGCGGAGACCGTGCCGACCGACCGCCCGGCCGCGGAGCTCGCCGAGCAGATCGAGCAGTTGACGGAGCGGATGCGCGCCGCCGCCGCGGACCTGCAGTTCGAGATCGCGGCACGGCTGCGCGACGAGGTGTCGGAGATGAAGAAGGAACTGCGCCAGATGAAGGAGGCCGGCCTGGCCTGACGGGCCGGCGGGACCCCTGTGACCCCGCCGGAACGCGCTGTGTTGCAAGACCGACACAAAGTACGGACCGGCCTACGTCGCTGTCAGTGCCCCTGCGTAAGGTGCTGGTCATCCGCGACTTCGCGGCAACAGGGGATTGTTCGAGAGGGGAATCAGCGCGTGACCGTCAACATGACCAAGGGTCAGGCCATCAGTCTGCAGAAGAACGACGGAGGCAGCCTGACCGCGGTGCGCATGGGTCTCGGCTGGCAGGCGGCCCCGCGTCGCGGCCTGTTCGGCTCGCGCACCCGGGAGATCGACCTCGACGCCTCCGCCGTCCTCTTCGCGGACAAGCAGCCGGTCGACGTCGTGTTCTTCCGCCACTTGGTGAGCGACGACGGCTCGGTGCGCCACACCGGCGACAACCTCGTCGGCGGTGTGGGCCAGGGCGGCGACGACGAGGCGATCCTGGTCGACCTGGAGCGCCTTCCGGTCCACATCGACCAGATCGTCTTCACCGTGAACTCCTTCACGGGCCAGACCTTCCAGGAGGTGCAGAACGCCTTCTGCCGTCTCGTGGACGAGACCAACGGCCAGGAACTGGCCCGCTACACGCTCGCCGGTGGCGGCTCCTACACGGCCCAGATCATGGCGAAGGTGCACCGCGCGGGCACGGGCTGGTCCATGACGGCCCTCGGCACCCCGGCCAACGGCCGCACCTTCCAGGACCTGATGCCGGCGATCCTGCCGCTCCTCTGAGCCGGCGAGGCCCGGGCGCGGCACCCGCCCGCGGCGCGGGTGAGTGACACACGACAACAACTGCCACACAGGGGGATCGAGCGATGACGGCCGAGCTGGTGCGGGGGCAGAACCACCCGCTGCCCCAGGCCCGCCTAGAGATCAGGGTCTCGGCCGGCAAGCCGATCGTGGCCGCGGCCACGATCGGCGACGAGCAGGGCAAGGTCCGGGACACGGAGCGGGTGGCCCACCCGGGCGCACCCACCCTGCCCGGACTGGAGGTACCGCGCCAGGCGGCGGCCGAGCACCGTCTCGCGGTGGACCTGGACGCCCTGCCGGACGCGGTGCACCGCGTCCATGTGCTGCTCGCTCTGCCCACCGGCGCCGGGGGACCGGCACGCTTCGGCGCCGTGGCGGCCCCCTTCGTCGCGGTCACCGGACTCGACGGCAGCGAGGTCGCCAGCTACACCATCACCGGCCTGGAGGCCGAGACGGCGGTCGTCGCGCTGGAGCTCTACCGCCGCCAGGGCGCCTGGAAGGTGCGCGCCGTCGGTCAGGGCTACGCCGGCGGCCTCGCCGAGCTCCTCACCGACCAGGGCCTGCCCCAGGCGCACCGGCTCGCCGGCACCATCCACGACGCGGTCGCCCAGGGCATGTCCCGCTCGGTGGCGGCACCCCCGCCCCGTGCGGCGGACGGCGACCGCACCCGCCAGGCCGCCGCACCCGCCCTGGGCCAGGACCACGGCGGCTCGCCCTACGGCACGACCGCGCACGGCGGCACGGGCCGGACTTCGCAGGGCAGCACCGCCCAGACCCCGCACGGCACCGCCGGCGGCCGCGCGGGCGCCGACCCCTCGTCCCTGCCGCAACCGTCTGCCCCCACGGACCCTTCACCCTTCGCCCGGCCGTCCGCCCCAGCGGACGCGTCCTCCTTCGCTGAGCCGTCCGTCCCCGCGGATCCCTCGCCTCTCGCCCGGCCGTCCGCCCCAGCGGACGCGTCCTCCTTCGCTGAGCCGTCCGTCCCC
>NZ_JBHMCY010000002.1:144735-146073 GCF_042430725.1 Streptomyces cinereospinus
CGCGGATCCCTCGCCTCTCGCCCGGCCGTCCGCCCCGGCCAGCGGCGGCCCGATCGACTACAGCCACCCCCGACGCAGGAACACGGCACCCCCGTCGCCCTCGCCTTCCACGACGACCGGCCGTCCCCACCAGCCCGTCGCGGGCGACGCGACCGGCTGGACCATGGACGAGCGGCTCTACAACCAGGTCTGGGGCATGTTCGAGGACCTGGCCCGCACCGCCGCCGCGTACCGCAGCGCGGTCGACTTCGCCGAGTCGCGCATGGACAAGGAGCTGGAGCAGGTCCTGTCCGACCCGCGCAGCCGGATCGGCGGGCAGGCGGACGCCGCGCGTGAGGCGGCCCGGGCCCGGCACACCCAGCTCGTCGACGAGGCCAGGCGGGCCCTCGACCGGGACGTCGCCCAGCTCACATCCGAGGCCGACGTGGTCGAACCGGCGCTGCCACCGGCGTACGCCCGCTGGGACAACCCCGTCTGGCACGGCTATCGCGTGCCGACGGAGATGCCCATGGCCCTGCGCCTGGGCGATCTGCATCTGCCGGACTGCGCCGAGCTGCGCATACCGATGCTGCTCCGGCTGCCGCTGGAGCGAGGCCTGTGGATCGACAGCGGCCGTACCGGCTCCGTCGACGACGCGTTCCACGACGCGCACGACCTGCGGCGCCTGGCGATGGAGGCGGCGGTGGCGCACGTGGCGCGGCTGCTCGCCGTCCATCCGGTGGGCGAGTTCACCGTGTACGTCATCGACCCGGCCGGTTCGGGAGCGCAGACGCTGGTGCCGCTGGTGCAGAGCGGGGTGCTCGCGGCCCCGCCCGCGCTGGGTGCCGCCGGAGTGGCGGACGTGCTGGGCAAGCTCACCCAGCGGGTCGACCTGGTGCAGATGGCGGTGCGCGGCGGCGCGGCCGACGCCCTCCCGCCGGGCTTCGACACCTCCCGGCACCTGCTGGTGGTCAACGACTTCCCGCACGGCTTCGACGACCGGGCCGTCACCCAGCTGCGCTACCTGGCCGACGAGGGCCCGGATGTCGGCGTGCACCTCATGATGGTCGCGGACCGCGAGGACGCCGCCGCCTACGGGCCGCTGCTCGACCCGCTGTGGCGTTCCCTGCTGCGCCTGTCCCCGGTCCCCGACGACCACCTCGCCGACCCGTGGGTGGGGCACGCCTGGACCTACGAGCCGTCGCTCGTGCCGCCCGGCAGCCAGGTGCTCCAGCAGGTGCTCGACCGGGTCGCCGCCGCTCGTCCCAAGCACCGGTGAGGCCTGGAACCGACCAGTCCCGACGCCGGTGAGGCCTGGAACCGACCAGTCCCGACGCCGGTGAGGCCTGGAACCGACCA
>NZ_JBHMCY010000002.1:146173-179914 GCF_042430725.1 Streptomyces cinereospinus
GTCCCGACGCCGGTGAGGCCTGGAACCGGCCAGGCCCGACGCCCGTAGGCCAAGCATCGGTAAAGCCCGCCCACCAGGGCACTTGGTATTTTCTTTACCAAGCGCTTTACCTTTCCTTGGTGATTGGGGTACTGTTTTCCGTACGGAGGGGAGTACTCCCTGACTTTTGCGACGTACCCGTCAATACGGATCGAGCCAGATCCCGGGGCGTCGGCCCGCTCGTGGGTGGAAGAGACCTCCGGCAGCGATGGACGCTGACTGACTGTTCGCCGTTACGTACTGCCGGAGGCGCAGTGGATGTATCCGTGACCCTGTGGGTCCTGACCATCGTGGGACTTGCCGCGCTCATCGCGGTCGACTTCTTCATCGGTCGCAAGCCCCACGACGTATCGATCAAGGAAGCCGGGATCTGGACCGTCGTTTGGATCGTCCTGGCCGGTCTCTTCGGCCTCGGCCTGCTCGTCTTCGGCGGCGGCCAGCCCGCCGGCGAGTTCTTCGCCGGCTTCATCACCGAGAAGTCGCTGAGCGTCGACAACCTCTTCGTCTTCGTCCTGATCATGGCGAAGTTCGCCGTGCCCTCGCAGTACCAGCAGCGAGTGCTCCTCGTCGGAGTCCTCATAGCCCTGGTGCTGCGGGCGATCTTCATTGCCGCGGGCGCCGCGATCATCGCCAGCTTCTCGTGGGTGTTCTACCTCTTCGGCGCCTTCCTGATCTGGACCGCCTGGAAGCTGATCCAGGAGGCCCGGGCCGACGAGGAGGACGAGGAGTACGAGGAGAACAAGCTCCTCAAGGCCGCCGAGCGCCGCTTCGGCGTGGCCGACCGCTACCACGGCACCAAGCTGTGGATCGAGCAGAACGGCAAGCGGGTCATGACCCCGATGCTGGTCGTGATGCTGGCGATCGGCACCACGGACGTCCTGTTCGCGCTGGACTCCATCCCGGCGATCTTCGGTCTCACGCAGGACCCGTACATCGTCTTCACCGCCAACGCCTTCGCGCTGATGGGCCTCAGGCAGCTGTACTTCCTCATCGGCGGCCTGCTGAAGAAGCTGGTCCACCTGTCGTACGGCCTGTCGGTCATCCTCGGCTTCATCGGCGTCAAGCTGGTGCTGCACGCCCTGCACGAGTCGGGGGTCCACGTCCCGGAGATCAGCATCCCGGTCTCGCTCGGCGTGATCTGCACGGTCCTGGTCGTCACCACGATCACCAGCCTGATGGCCTCCCGCAAGCAGGCGGCGGCCGAGGCGGCCCGGGAGCGCGGCGAAGACGCGCCGAAGGACAGCGTCGACGTCTGAGCGACGCGCACGTCGCGACGACCATCACCGGAAGCGGTGCTCGGTGCCTTGCCGAGCACCGCTTCCGTGCTTCGAGTCCGACTGCGACGAGGACGCCATGACGGTGACGCCGTGACGGTGACGCACAGGCGTCTCAGGACCCCACTGACCGCCCGCCGGCCGGAGTGCGAGGCCGGAACCGGTCTGCGAGGATCGCCGCATGATCGCTCGGCTCACGTCGCTCACGCGTGGGTGGACGGCCGCGGTGCCGGTGCTCGCGGTGGTCCTGCTGGTCTTCACCTGGGGCCGTCCTGTGCCGGCCGCGGTCGTCGCGCTGATGACGGTCGTCCTGGCGAGCGCCGTCCTCGCCGCCGTGCACCACGCCGAGGTGGTCGCGCACCGGGTCGGTGAACCCTTCGGCTCCCTCATCCTCGCCGTCGCGGTCACCGTCATCGAGGTCGCCCTGATCGTCAGCCTCATGGCGGACGGCGGCGCCAAGAGTGCCTCCCTGGCCAGGGACACGGTCTTCGCCGCCGTGATGATCACCTGCAACGGCATCGTCGGCCTGAGCCTCCTGGTGGCGTCCCTGCGCCACCGCACGGCCGTCTTCAACCCCGAGGGCACCGGCGCCGCCCTGGCGACGGTCGCCACGCTGGCCACGCTCAGTCTGGTGCTGCCGACCTTCACCACCAGCAAGCCCGGCCCGCAGTTCTCGGGGTTTCAGCTCACCTTCGCCGCGCTGTCCTCGCTGGCCCTCTACGGCCTGTTCGTGGCGACCCAGACCGTCAGACACCGGGACTACTTCCTGCCCATCACCCGGCAGGGCGAGGTGATCGCCGCGGACGACCACGCCACGGTCCCGTCCGCCCGCGCCGCCTGGTCCAGCCTGGGTCTGCTGCTGCTCGCGCTGGTCGGGGTGGTCGGCCTGGCGAAGGGGGTGTCGCCGACGATCGAGTCGGGTGTGGCGGCCGCCGGCCTGGACCACGCCGTGGTCGGTGTGATCATCGCCCTGCTGGTGCTCCTGCCCGAAACCATCGCCGCGCTCCGCTCCGCCCGTCGCGACCGGGTGCAGACCAGCCTCAACCTGGCGCTCGGATCCGCCATGGCCAGCATCGGCCTCACCATCCCCGCGGTCGCCCTGGCGTCCGTCTGGCTGCCCGGGCCCCTCATCCTCGGCCTCGGCTCCACCCACATGGTGCTGCTGGCGCTGACCGTCGTGGTCGCCTCCCTGACGGTGGTGCCGGGCCGGGCCACACCGTTGCAGGGCGGCGTCCACCTGGTGCTGCTGGCGGCGTACCTGGAGCTGGCGATCAATCCGTAGGGGAACGGGAGCGGGCCGGGGACGGACCGTGGCCGGCCGTACCGGACCAGGGCGAGCCCGAGGGCGGGCGGCGGGCCGGCCGGCCGGGCAGCGCGGGCGGCTCAGCCGGCGGCGGCCTCGGCCGCCGCCACCGGCACCCGCACCGGCCGCGTCTCCGGAAGCAGCGCGAAGCAGCCCAGGCTGAGCAGGGCCATGCCGGTCAGATAGGCGCCCACACCCCACGGCACCCGGCCGCCCTGTTCGGCCAGGGCCGTCGCCACGATCGGGGTGAGCGCGCCTCCCAGGACGCCGCCGAGGTTGTAGCCGACCGCCGCACCCGTGCAGCGGACCCGGGGCTCGTACAGCTCCGGCAGGTACGCGGCGATCACCCCGAACATCGTCACGAACGAGACCAGCGCCATCAGGAAGCCGAGGAAGATCAGCAGCGGAGCGCCGGTCGCGAGCAGCGCGACCATCGGGAACATCGACAGGGCGGCCGCCGCGCACCCGGCCAGGCACAGGGGCCGCCGCCCGTAGCGGTCGCCGAGCACCGCGGCCACCGGTGTCAGCGCGCCCTTCGTCACCACCGCGGCCATGACGCAGGTCAGCATGACGGTGCGGCTCACACCGAGCCGTTCGGTGGCGTAGGCGAGCGACCAGGTGGTCACGGCGTAGAAGATCGCGTACCCGACGGAGAGCGCTCCGGCGGTCAGCAGGACCAGCCGCCAGTGGTCGCGCACGACCTCGGCGAGCGGCACGCGCGCGTGGTCGTCGATGCCGAGGAAGCTGGGGCTCTCGGTGAGCGAGGACCGCAGCCACAGTCCCACCAGGGCCAGTACCCCGGCCGCCCAGAAGGGCACCCGCCAGCCCCACGCGGCGAACTGGGCTTCGGTCAGCGTCGCCGACAGCGTCAGCACCGCCCCGTTGGCGAGGACGAAGCCCACCGAGGGGCCCACTTGGGGGAAGCTGGACCACAGGCCACGCCGGTCGGCCGGGGCGTGCTCCGCGGTGAGCAGCACGGCCCCGCCCCACTCACCGCCGAGCCCGAGCCCTTGCAGGAACCGCAGGACGAGCAACAGTACGGGGGCGGCGACCCCGATCGAGTCGAACGTGGGGACGCAGCCGACGGCGACGGTCGACGCACCGGTGAGGAGCAGCGAGCCGACGAGGACCGGCCGCCGCCCGTGCCGGTCCCCGATGTGCCCGAACAGCACGGAGCCCAGCGGCCGTGCCACGAAGCCCACGCCGAACGTGGCGAAGGCGGCCAGTGTGCCCGCCAGCGGCGAGAAGGTGGGGAAGAACAGCGGCCCCAGGACCAGCGCCGCCGCGGTCCCGTAGACGAAGAAGTCGTAGAACTCGATGGCGGTTCCGGCGAGTGAGGCGGCCGCGAGCCGCAGCATGGAAGGCGCCCTTACGGTGCGTACGTCGTGCATGCCGCGTCAACTACCCACGGTGACCGCCGGTTACGGGGGCGCGCGGAGGTGAGCCAGTGCCTCGGCAGGTGGCGGTGATGCGCCGGGCGGGACGACGCGGGGGCGCCGTGATAGACCGGGTCCGAGCAGCGGTCCTCGCGGACCGCCCGACCTCGACCGGACCGGAGGAACCGTGCCTCGCACCCTGGCCAACGCCCCGATCATGATCCTCAACGGGCCCAACCTGAACCTTCTCGGGCAACGCCAGCCGGAGATCTACGGCTCCGACACCCTCGCCGACGTGGAGGCCCTGTGCGCCAAGGCGGCGGCCGCGCACGGCGGCACGGTCGACTTCCGGCAGTCCAACCACGAGGGCGAGTTGGTCGACTGGATCCACGAGGCGCGGCTCGACCACTGCGGCATCGTCATCAACCCCGGTGCCTACTCGCACACGTCCGTCGCGATCCTCGACGCGCTCAACACCTGTGACGGCATGCCGGTGCTGGAGGTCCACATCTCCAACATCCACCGGCGCGAATCGTTCCGGCACCACTCGTACGTCTCGCTGCGCGCGGACGGGGTCGTCGCGGGGTGCGGCGTGCAGGGGTACGTGTTCGCGGTGGAACGTGTCGCGGCGCTGGCCGGGGCGGCGCAGGCCGACGCCTGAGGCCGCCCGGACCGGCCCGGTGCCCGGGCCGCCGGCCGAGGGGCGGGGATCGGGGGAGCGGCGGCCCGTTACCGCGCTGGTGCCGTCGTTCCGCGCGGGGCTGACTCCGGTGAACTGCGCCCCCACGCACGCGGGGAGTGCGCGCGGGGCACCGGCACGCGCGGAGGATTCACACGGGGGCGCGTCTCGCGATACGCGCCCCCGTGAGCCCCCGCACCCCCGACGCACCGCCCGGAACTCACCACCCGCGCGCGTGCCACTCCGGCAGATGCGGCCGCTCCGCGCCGAGCGAGGTGTCGTTGCCGTGCCCCGGGTAGACCCACGTCTCGTCCGGGAGCACGAAGATCTTCGTCTCGACGTCGTGGATCAGGCTGGCGAACGCCTCCGGATCCTTGCGGGTGTTGCCCACGCCGCCCGGGAAGAGGCAGTCGCCCGTGAACACGTGCGGGTGCCCGTGCGGGTCGTCGTAGACCAGGGCGATCGAGCCCGGCGTGTGCCCGACCAGACGGCGCGCGGTGAGTTCCACGTGCCCCACCCGGATGGTGTCCCCGTCGTCGACCGGCACGTCGGTCGGCACGGGGATGCCGGGGGCGTCGTCGCGGCCCGCGTAGGTACGCGCGCCGGTGGCCTCGACCACCGCGGCGAGCGCCTGCCAGTGGTCGCCGTGCTGGTGGGTGGTGACGACGGACGCGATGCCGTCGTCCCCGATCATGCCGAGCAGCGTCTCCGCGTCGTTGGCCGCGTCGATCAGCAACTGCTCGTCGGTGGCCCGGCAGCGCAGCAGATAGGCGTTGTTGTCCATCGGGCCCACCGCGATCTTGGTGATCATCAGGTCCTTGAGCTCGTGCACGTCCGCCGGGCCGCCGACCGTCACCTGTCCGCTGTACGTCATGACGGCCAGTCTAGGGCGGCCGGGGCAGGGCGGGCAGGGCGTCGGCGCCGCTACAGCGGGGGCAGGGAGGGCAGCGGCCCGCCCTCGGCGGTCAGCCCGGAGCCGTCCCGGCGCCCGGAGAGCCAGCCCAGCAGGCCGGCCGGGGAGCCGGTGACGGTGATCTCGGGCTCGCCCGCCGTCCGGCCGGTGCGCCACGCGCGCGTGCCGTCCGTGAGGCGGGTGTGCGGGACGTCGGGGTGGCCGGTGAACCGGTCGGCGAGGAACTCGGTCTCCCGCTCCGTGAACTCCGCCGGCAGGTCCTCCAGCTCGTGGCCGACACCGAGGTCCACGTGGTGCAGCTCCACCTCGGCCCAGCGCCGGAACGGCACCCGGCACGCGGCGTCGGTCACGCCGTTGCGCAGTTCCACCGTGCGCGACCAGTCGGCGGGCGCGGCCGCCACCTCCTGGAATCGGGCGGCGCTCTCCCGGACGTCCGCGAGCTGGGCGTCGAGGGGGCGCGGAGCGTCCCGCTCGATGTCGGCGTCGCGGGCGTCGGCCGAGACGTACATGGGGCGGCCCTGCAGGACGTTCACCAGGGCGTCCGCGTTGCGGGCGAGATGGGCCAGGACATGACCGCGGGTCCAGCCGGGCAGCCGTGACGGTTCGGTCACGTCGGCGTTGTCCAGCTCGGCCGCTGCGGCGAGCAGCCGTTCGGTCGCGTCCCGTACAGACGCCAGGTCACGCGCGTGATCGGTCATGGTGCCGACCCTAGCTCCGCCACTCGTTCGGGTGAAGCCGGCGCACCTTGGCCTGTAATCGAATGCACGTGCTATAAGGTCGACGCTGGCGTCGGGCATGCTGGAGAGCCGGGGATTGTTATGCATCCGGGAATCCGACCGGCGTTGTCAGTGGCTCCCCCTAGTCTGAGAACGCACGGGGGCCCCGCCCCTGTCACTTCTCTCAAGAAAGGTGCGGACCGGCGTGGCCGACCGTCTCATCGTCCGTGGCGCGCGCGAGCACAACCTCAAGAACGTCTCGCTCGACCTGCCGCGTGACTCGCTCATCGTCTTCACGGGCCTCTCCGGGTCGGGCAAGTCCTCCCTGGCCTTCGACACCATCTTCGCCGAGGGACAGCGGCGCTACGTGGAGTCGCTCTCCTCGTACGCCCGTCAGTTCCTGGGGCAGATGGACAAGCCGGACGTCGACTTCATCGAGGGCCTGTCCCCGGCGGTCTCCATCGACCAGAAGTCGACCTCGCGCAACCCGCGCTCGACGGTCGGCACCATCACCGAGGTCTACGACTACCTGCGGCTGCTCTTCGCGCGCATCGGCAAGCCGCACTGTCCCGAGTGCGGCCGGCCGATCTCGCGGCAGTCGCCGCAGGCCATCGTCGACAGGGTCCTGGAGCTCCCCGAGGGTAGCCGCTTCCAGGTGCTGTCCCCCCTGGTGCGGGAGCGCAAGGGGGAGTTCGTCGACCTCTTCGCCGATCTGCAGACCAAGGGGTACAGCCGCGCGCGGGTGGACGGCGAGACCGTCCAGCTCTCCCACCCGCCCACCCTGAAGAAGCAGGAGAAGCACACCATCGAGGTGGTCGTCGACCGCCTCACGGTGAAGGGCTCGGCCAAGCGCCGCCTCACCGACTCCGTGGAGACCGCCCTCGGCCTGTCCGGCGGCATGGTCGTGCTCGATTTCGTCGACCTCCCCGAGGACGACCCCGAGCGCGAGCGCATGTACTCGGAGCACCTGTACTGCCCGTACGACGACCTGTCCTTCGAGGAGCTGGAGCCACGCTCCTTCTCCTTCAACTCGCCCTTCGGCGCCTGCCCCGAGTGCACCGGCATCGGCACCCGCATGGAGGTCGACCCGGAGCTGATCGTCCCGGACCAGGACAGGAGTCTCGACGACGGCGCGATCCACCCCTGGTCGCACGGGCACACCAAGGACTACTTCAGCCGCCTGATCGGCGCCCTCGCGGACGCGCTGGGCTTCCGGACCGACATCCCCTTCGCGGGACTGCCGCAGCGCGCCAAGAAGGCCCTGCTGCACGGGCACAAGACGCAGATCGAGGTCCGCTACCGCAACCGGTACGGCCGCGAGCGCGTGTACACCACGCCCTTCGAGGGCGCCGTGCCGTTCGTCAAGCGCCGGCACAGCGAGGCCGAGAGCGACGCCAGCCGCGAGCGCTTCGAGGGCTACATGCGCGAGGTGCCCTGCCCCACCTGTGAGGGCACGCGCCTGAAGCCGATCGTCCTCGCGGTCACGATCATGGAGAAGTCGATCGCCGAGGTCTCCGCGATGTCGATCAGCGACTGCGCGGAGTTCCTGGGCGAGCTGAAGCTCAGCGCGCGCGACAAGAAGATCGCCGAGCGGGTGCTGAAGGAGGTCAACGAGCGGCTGCGGTTCCTGGTCGACGTCGGCCTGGACTACCTCTCGCTGAACCGCGCGGCCGGCACCCTGTCCGGCGGCGAGGCCCAGCGCATCCGCCTGGCCACCCAGATCGGCTCCGGCCTGGTCGGCGTCCTGTACGTGCTGGACGAGCCGTCCATCGGCCTGCACCAGCGGGACAACCACCGGCTGATCGAGACCCTGGTCCGGCTCCGCGACATGGGCAACACGCTCATCGTCGTCGAGCACGACGAGGACACCATCAAGGTCGCCGACTGGGTCGTCGACATCGGTCCCGGCGCGGGTGAGCACGGCGGCAAGGTCGTGCACAGCGGCTCCCTGAAGGAACTGCTCGCCAACGAGGAGTCGCAGACCGGGCAGTACCTTGCCGGGAAGAAGTCGATCCCCCTGCCGGACGTCCGGCGGCCCCGTGACCCGTCCCGGCAGCTGACCGTGCACGGCGCCCGGGAGAACAACCTCCAGGACATCGACGTGTCCTTCCCGCTGGGCGTGTTCACGGCGGTCACGGGCGTGTCCGGCTCGGGCAAGTCGACGCTGGTCAACGACATCCTGTACACGCACCTGGCCCGTGAGCTGAACGGCGCGCGGAACGTTCCGGGGCGGCACACGCGCGTGGACGGCGACGACCTCGTCGACAAGGTCGTCCACGTCGACCAGTCGCCCATCGGCCGCACCCCGCGGTCGAACCCGGCGACGTACACCGGTGTCTTCGACCACATCCGCAAGCTGTTCGCCGAGACCACCGAGGCGAAGGTCCGCGGCTACCTGCCCGGGCGTTTCTCCTTCAACGTCAAGGGCGGCCGCTGCGAGAACTGCGCGGGCGACGGCACGATCAAGATCGAGATGAACTTCCTCCCGGACGTGTACGTCCCGTGCGAGGTCTGCCACGGTGCCCGCTACAACCGGGAGACCCTCGAGGTCCACTACAAGGGCAAGTCCATCGCCGAGGTCCTGAACATGCCGATCGAGGAGGCGCTCGACTTCTTCGAGGCCGTCCCCGCGATCGCCCGTCACCTCGGGACGCTGCATGACGTGGGTCTCGGCTACGTCCGCCTCGGCCAGTCGGCGACCACCCTGTCCGGTGGTGAGGCCCAGCGCGTCAAGCTCGCCAGCGAGCTGCAGAAGCGCTCCACCGGACGGACGGTCTACGTCCTGGACGAGCCGACCACCGGTCTGCACTTCGAGGACATCAGCAAGCTCCTGAAGGTCCTGTCCGGCCTGGTCGACAAGGGCAACACGGTCATCGTCATCGAGCACAACCTCGACGTGATCAAGACCGCCGACTGGCTGGTCGACATGGGTCCCGAGGGCGGCGCCGGAGGCGGCCTCGTCGTCGCCGAGGGCACGCCCGAGGAGGTCGCCGGGGTGCCGAGCAGCCACACCGGCAAGTTCCTGCGGGAGATCCTCGGCGCCGACCGGATCAGCGACGCCGCCGCGATGCCGGCGCCGCGCAAGGCCGCGGCCAGGAAGACCGCGGCGGCCAGGACGACGGCGAAGACGGTCAACAGCACGTCGGCGAAGAACGCGGCGGTGGTGACCAAGAAGGCCGCTGTCACGAAGAAGCCGACGCGGGCCCGCAAGGCCTGAGCACAGCACGCCGACAGGGGCGGTGCCCGGCGGGAACGCCCGCCGGGCACCGCCCCTGTCGGCCGCCGGTCCGCTCCTACAGCTCACCCAGTTCCGACGCGTACGGGGGTTCCGCCCCCGCCCGTGAGCAGGTGACCGCCGCCGCGCGGGCCGCGAACCGCAGCAGCCGCCGCCAGGCGTCGGCGTCGAGGCCGGACAGCGCCTCGCGGGACAGGGCGTCGAAGGCGGACAGGCCGTGCAGCAGGGCCGCGTTCACCGTGTCGCCGGCGCCGATGGTGTCCGCCACCTCCACCCGCTCGCCCGGTACGGAGTGCTCCTCGCCGTCCCGGGTGAAGACGGTCAGCCCGTCGCCGCCCCGGGTGATCACCACCGCCGAGGGCCCGGCCGCCAGCCAGGCCCGGGGCGTGCCGCCCAGCCACCGCGCGTCCTCCTCGGACAGCTTGAGCAGCGTCACCGAGGGGAGCCAGCCGAGGAACCGGGACCGGTAGGCGTCCGCGTCGGGGATCAGCCCGGCCCGGACGTTGGGGTCCAGCGCGGTGAACACGCCCTGGGCGGCCGCGGTGCGCATCAGCTGCTCGTAGGCGCTCGCCCCCGGCTCCAGGACCAGGGAACAGGTGCCGAAGGACACCGCGCGAGCGGCGGCGGGGAGCCGGTCGGGTGCCGCGAAGAGCCGGTCGGCGGTGCCGTCGACGTAGAAGGAGTACGCGGCCGAGCCGTTCCCGTCGATCGTCGCGACCGCGAGGGTGGTCGGCTCCGGGCCGCGCTGCACGGCCGAGACGTCGACGCCGGCGGTTCGCAGCCCGTCGAGCAGCGCCTCGCCGAAGGCGTCGCGGGAGGCGCGGGACCAGAAGGCCGTGGGGGAGCCGAGCCGGCCCAGGGCCACGGCCGTGTTGTACGGGCCGCCCCCGAGGGCGGGCCGGAGTCCGGCCAGGGCGCCCGGGCCCTGCGGTACCAGGTCGATCAGGGCCTCACCGGCGACGACGATCACGAGTCGGGTCCTTTCTCGGGGCAGCCGCAGGACGTGCGGTGGACGAAGGTGCAGGGGAGCCGCACGGTCCGGGCGGGCCGGTCCGGTGCGGCGAGGCGTTCCAGCAGGACCCGTACGGCCTGGGCGCCGAGGTCCTTGCTGGGCTGGGCGACCGCGGTGAGCCGGGGGGTGAACAGGTCCGCCCAGGCGAAGTCGTCGAAGCAGCACAGCGCGATGTCGCCCGGCACGGACAGGTCCCGTTCACGCAGCGCGCGCAGGGCGCCGATGGTCATGGCGTTGTTGGCGGTGACCAGGGCCGTGGGCGGGGCCGCGAGGGAGAGCAGGGCGGCCGTGGCCTGCGCGCCGCCGGCCGCCGCCGAGTCGCCGTGCACGACCAGCCGCTCGTCGTGGGGGAGCCCGGCGGCGGCCAGGCCGTGCCGGTACCCGGTGATCCGCTCGGCGGTCGTGCTCAGCCCGCGGCGTCCCGCGACCAGCCCGATACGGCGGTGGCCCAGTTCGGCGAGGTGGGTCACCAGTCTCGCCACCATCTCCGCGCTCTCCGCGCAGACCTGGTCGAAACGGGGCACGCCGTTCGCCGGACCGTCGACCACGCGGTCCAGGAGCACGGCCGGCACCTTGTGGCGGTGCAGGTAGGAGACCAGCTCGCGGGGGTGCGGCGACGGGGCGACGATCAGCCCGTCCACGCGCCGCTCGTGCAGCAGCTGGACGACCTTGCGCTCGTGCCGCGGGTCGTCGTGCGGGTCGGCGATGAGCAGGCTGTAGCCCTGCTCCAGCGCGGTCGCCTCGACTCCCTGGAGGATCTCCGTGAAGTACGGGTTGCTGATCGCCGACACCGCCAGGCCCAGGGAACGGGTACGGGAGGTCACCAGGGAGCGGGCCAGGGTGTTCGGGGTGTAGCCGAGCTCGTCGATGGCGTCGAGGACGGCCTGGCGGGTGTGGGGGAGCACCGGGCGGGTGCCGTTCAGCACGTGGGAGACGGTCGCCACGGACACCCCGGCGCGCCGCGCCACGTCCGCCATCGTCGCCACGGGATCCCCTCTCCACTACACGTCTGGCGGGGACCGTACCTCATTCGAAGCGGGACGTAAACGTTTACGCAAGCGCTTACGTGCCCCTCGGTGCACGAGGTCCACGTACCTCGGCGCGCACGAGTGGTCACGTCTCCTGATGCGTACGAGCGTTCACGCGCCCCCGGCGCGCTCAAGTGTTCGAGTGGCCGGGCCCGCGCATGCGCCCTGCGCACCCACCGAGGCCGGGCCTCGCGGAGGGCCGGCCCCGCTCACCCGCCACCCCATTCCCATCCGATCCCCACGATCCCCGTCCGCACCCGGGGCTCCACCACGTGCACCGAGTGATGCGTCCTGGTCAGCGGCAGGTCCCGGTGGCCGGTGCGCGGGGCCGCCGTGGAGGGCTGGGCGAACCGGTGGCAGCGCGCCGGCAGGGCGGTCTCGTCGAACCGCACCTGCAGCGCGTACTGGCCGCCGGCCGGCCCGAAGCCCCGGACGTACTCGCGCGACTCGCCCGCGGTGCCGTCCTGGACGCCGTAGCGGAAGAGGAACGTGTCGCCGGCCCGCAACCGGGTGCCGAAGAGCAGCTCCGCGACCAGGACCCCCGTCTCGTGGTGGCGGCGGACGCGCCCGGTGCGGCAGTTCTCCAGGGCGTGCACGGCCACGCGGTCCGGGGCGCACCCGGGGTCGCCGTGGTGGACGGCCACGAAGCGGTCGACGCCGTCGCGCCGGGCCCGCACGATGTGATGGGACTCGCACGCCAGCAGCTCGCGGCCCGCACCGATCCGCACCCGCTCGTGGTGCCCCAGCATGTGCAGGCCGCCGTCGAGCGGGGCGTCGAGCTCGGCGAGCAGCCGGTGCAGGACGCCCGAGGCCTCGACCAGGGACCGGTAGGAGCGGCCCTGGGGGCGGCGCGCGGACGCGCGGTCGTCGGCCGGCTCGGCGAGCAGCCGGATCAGGGACTCCTGCGGGAGCCGGAGGATCTCCTCCAGGGCGCGGACGGCGCGCAGCGACTCGGGGCGCTGGGGGCGGCGGGCGCCCTGCTGCCAGTAACTCAGACTCGTGACGCCCACTTTCACGCCGTGCCGCGTCAGATGGTGCTGCACCCGCTGCAACGGCAGTCCGCGCGCGGCTATCGCGGCGCGCAGCGCGACGTGGAAGGGGCCGCCGCGCAGTGCCGTGTCGAGCCCGGCGCCCAGCTCGGCGCCCGCATCGGTGTCCGGTCCTGATGGCGCATCGGTGCCCGGCTCGGCGCTCGACCCGGGGGGCGGTCCTGATCGCGCATCGATGCCCCGTCCGGACCGCGGATCGGTCTCCGGTCCGGTGCCCGGTCCGGACCGCGCATCGATGTCCGGTCCGGCGCCCGGCCCGGGACGCGGGCCCGTGTCCGGCCCGGCGCCCGCCCCAGAACCCAGCCCGGCACCCGCCCCGGTGCCGGGCCCCGAGTCCAGCTCACCGTCCAGTGCCCGGTCCAGTGCGCTGTCGAGTCCGGAGTCCAGGCGGGCGTCCAGTTCCGTGTGCGGTTCCGCCGGGACGACGTCCGCGTGCGGTGTGGCGTGCGGCATGCGGGAGCCTTTCTGTGCTGGATCGCAACGGCTGGTCGGTCCGTTCGCGCGGCTCGTCCGGGTCACCCGGGCGGCGTCGGGCCGTCTGCGCACCCGTACACCGCCGTGCACGGCCCCGAGTTCTCCCGCATTGAAGCGTGTTGACCATGCCTCGACAACACCTGACGCCAACCGTGGCGCGCTCGTGGCCGAGGTTCGACCGGTGCGCCGCGGGTGACCGTCCACAGGCCCGCCCGGCGGTGCGGTGGGCGTTGTCCACAGGCCCGCCGGAGTGTCACCGCTCGCCAGTAGGGTGTGAGACATGGCCGATCCCTCCAGCTACCGCCCCAGGCCGGGAGACATCCCGGACTGCCCCGGGGTGTACCGGTTCCGCGACGAGCACCGTCGGGTGATCTACGTCGGAAAGGCGAAGAGCCTGCGCCAGCGGCTGGCCAACTACTTCCAGGAGCTGGCCGGCCTGCACCCGCGCACCCGCAGCATGGTCACCACGGCCGCGTCCGTGGAGTGGACGGTGGTGTCCACGGAGGTCGAGGCGCTCCAGCTGGAATACTCCTGGATCAAGGAGTACGACCCCCGGTTCAACGTCAAGTACCGCGACGACAAGAGCTACCCCTACCTCGCGGTGACGATGAGCGAGCAGTACCCCCGCGTGCAGGTGATGCGCGGTCACAAGAAGAAGGGCGTGCGCTACTTCGGGCCGTACGCGCACGCGTGGGCCATCCGCGACACCGTCGACCTGCTGCTGCGCGTCTTCCCCGTGCGCACCTGCTCGGCCGGGGTGTTCAAGAACGCCCGCCGCACCGGCCGCCCCTGTCTGCTCGGCTACATCGGCAAGTGCGCCGCGCCCTGCGTGGGCCGGATCTCCGAGGAGGACCACCGGGACCTGGCGGAGGAGTTCTGCGACTTCATGACGGGCCGCACGGGCACCTACCTGCGCCGCCTGGAGCAGCGGATGGCACAGGCGGCCGAGGAGCTGGAGTACGAGCGGGCGGCCCGGCTGCGCGACGACATCGGCGCCCTGAGGAAGGCCATGGAGAAGAACGCGGTCGTGCTCGCGGACGCGACCGACGCGGACCTCGTCGCGGTGGCCGAGGACGAGCTGGAAGCGGCCGTGCAGATCTTCCACGTCCGTGGCGGCCGCGTCCGCGGCCAGCGCGGCTGGGTCACCGACAAGGTCGAGGAGATCACCACCGGAGCCCTGGTGGAGCACGCCCTCCAGCAGCTGTACGGGGAGGAGAGCGGCGACGCGGTCCCCAAGGAGGTCCTGGTCCCGGCGCTGCCCGACCCCGTGGAGCCGGTGCAGGAGTGGCTGGCGGTGCGCCGGGGGTCGAACGTCTCGCTGCGCGTCCCGCAGCGCGGCGACAAGAGGGCCCTGATGGAGACGGTGCAGCGCAACGCCCTCCAGGCGCTCGCGCTGCACAAGACCAAGCGCGCCTCCGACCTGACCACGCGCTCGCGCGCGCTGGAGGAGATCGCCGAGGCCCTGGACCTGGACAGCGCCCCGCTGCGGATCGAGTGCTACGACATCTCGCACTTCCAGGGCGACGACGTGGTGGCGTCCATGGTCGTCTTCGAGGACGGGTTGCAGCGCAAGGGCGAGTACCGCCGCTTCCAGATCAGGGGCTTCCGGGGGCAGGACGACGTCCGCTCCATGCACGAGGTGATCACCCGCCGGTTCCGGCGCTATCTCGCCGAGAAGGAGAAGACGGGGGAGTGGGCCGACGGCGCGCCGGAGCTGTCCGACGGCGGCACCGACGGGGACGCGAGCAACCTCACCGGCTCCCTCACCGAGGACGACGGTCGACCCAGGCGCTTCGCCTACCCGCCGCAGCTGGTCGTGGTCGACGGCGGGCAGCCGCAGGTCGCCGCCGCCCGCCGGGCCCTGGACGAGCTCGGCATCGACGACATCGCCGTGTGCGGTCTCGCCAAGCGCCTGGAGGAGGTCTGGCTGCCCGGCGAGGACGACCCGATCGTCCTGCCCCGCACCAGCGAGGGCCTCTACCTGCTGCAACGCGTCCGCGACGAGGCGCACCGGTTCGCCATCGCCTACCAGCGCGCCAAGCGCTCGCAGCGGATCCGCTCCAGCCCCCTGGACGACGTCGCCGGGCTCGGCGAGACCCGCAAACAGGCACTGATCAAGCACTTCGGGTCGGTGAAGAAGCTGCGGTCCGCGACCATCGACCAGATCTGCGAGGTCCCGGGCATAGGCCGCAAGACGGCCGAGACGATCGCCGTGGCGCTCGCCCGGACGGCCCCGGCCGCACCCGCCGTGAACACGGCGACGGGAGAGATCATGGATGACGTGGAAGACGGGGAATCCGGGACGACCACCGGTACCCCAGGGGAGCCCGTGCCCACGGGCGCCCCGGACGAGTGACGGGGGCAGGAGAGATGACCGAGCACGAGCAGCAGTTCACAGTCCGGCGAGATCAGGAACCCGAGGAAGCCCACCAGGTGACCGACGAGGATCGCACCCGGCAGCACGCGCCTCAGGACGACGGAGCACAGGTGAGTACGGGCATCGAAGCAGGCGGGGTCCCCGAAGCGGCCATCCCCGAACTGGTGATCATCTCGGGCATGTCCGGAGCCGGACGCTCGACGGCCGCGAAGTGTCTGGAGGACCTCGGCTGGTTCGTGGTCGACAACCTCCCGCCCGCGCTGATCCCCACCATGGTGGAGCTCGGTGCCCGCTCGCAGGGCAACGTGGCGCGGATCGCGGTCGTCGTCGACGTCCGCGGCCGGCGCTTCTTCGACAACCTGCGCGAGTCGCTCGCCGACCTGGACGCGCGGGGGGTGACCCGGCGGACCCTCTTCCTGGAATCCTCCGACGAGGCCCTGGTGCGCCGCTTCGAGTCGGTGCGCCGCCCGCACCCCCTCCAGGGCGACGGCCGGATCGTCGACGGCATCGCCGCCGAGCGGCAGCTGCTGCGCGAGCTGCGCGGCGACGCCGACCTGGTGATCGACACCTCCAGCCTCAACGTGCACGAGCTGCGGGCCAAGATGGACGCCCGGTTCGCGGGGGAGGAGGAGCCGGAGCTGCGGGCCACCGTCATGTCCTTCGGCTACAAGTACGGCCTGCCGGTCGACGCCGACCTCGTGGTGGACTGCCGCTTCCTGCCCAACCCGCACTGGGTCCCGGAGCTGCGCCCGTTCACCGGCCTGAACGAGGAGGTGTCGGGCTACGTCCTCAACCAGCCCGGAGCGAAGGAGTTCCTCGACCGGTACGCCGAGCTGCTCCAGCTCATCGCGGCCGGCTACCGGCGCGAGGGCAAGCGCTATGTGACCATCGCGGTCGGCTGCACCGGCGGCAAGCACCGCTCGGTCGCGATGTCGGAGAAGCTCGCCGCACGCCTGGCGGCCGAGGGCGTGGAGACGGTGGTCGTGCACCGGGACATGGGACGCGAATGACGGGACGTACGTTGCGGCTGAGCCGGCTGCGCAAGGTCACCCCCGAGGGGCGTGGCGGCCGGCTCGCCGAGCCCCGGGGCGGCCGGCCGCGCCGCCGGGGCACCCAGCCCAAGGTGGTCGCCCTCGGCGGTGGCATGGGGCTGTCCGCCTCGCTCGCCGCGCTGCGCCGGATCACCGGTGACCTCACCGCCGTCGTCACCGTGGCCGACGACGGCGGCTCCAGCGGCCGGCTCCGCGACGAGCTGGGCGTGCTGCCGCCCGGCGACCTGCGCAAGGCGCTGGCCGCGCTGTGCGGCGACGACGACTGGGGCCAGACCTGGGCCCGGGTCATCCAGCACCGCTTCAAGTCCGGCGGCGAGATGCACGGCCACGCGGTCGGCAACCTGCTGATCGTCGCCCTGTGGGAGCAGCTGGGCGACCACGTCCTGGCCCTGGACCTGGTCGGCAAGCTGCTCGGCGCGCACGGGCGCGTGCTGCCCATGTCCGCCGTGCCGCTGGAGCTCCAGGCGCTGGTCAGGGGCCACGACCGGGAGCGTCCCGACGACATCGACACCGTCCGCGGGCAGGCGACCGTCGCCCTCACCCCCGGCGACGTGCAGTCCGTGCACCTGGTGCCGCACGACCCGCCCGCCGTCCCCGAGGCCGTCGAGGCGGTCCTGGACGCGGACTGGGTGGTGCTCGGCCCGGGTTCCTGGTTCTCCTCGGTCATCCCGCACCTGCTGGTGCCGGAGCTGCTGGACGCCCTCACCGCCACCAAGGCGCGCCGGGTACTCTCGCTGAACCTCGCCCCGCAGCCCGGAGAAACCGAGGGCTTCTCCCCGCAGCGTCATTTGGAGGTTTTGGGACGACACGCCCCTAAACTCGCCCTGGACGTGGTGCTGGCCGACGAGGCCGCCGTGCCCGACCGCGACTCACTGTCCGACGCCGCCGAGCGTTTCGGGGCCGCGGTCGAGCTGGCGCCGGTGGCCCGGACGGACGGAACTCCGCGGCACGACCCGGAGCTGCTGGCCGCCGCGTACGACCGTATTTTTCGGATGCATGGAAGGATCGGCCCATGGCGATGACGGCAGCGGTGAAGGACGAGATCTCCCGGCTCCCCGTCACCCGGACCTGCTGCAGGAAGGCGGAGGTCTCCGCCATCCTGCGGTTCGCCGGCGGCCTCCACCTGGTCAGCGGGCGCATCGTGATCGAGGCGGAGCTGGACACCGCGATGGCGGCGCGGCGGCTGAAGCGGGACATCCTGGAGATCTTCGGACACGGCTCCGAACTGATCGTGATGGCACCGGGCGGCCTGCGGCGCGGTTCGCGCTACGTCGTCCGGGTCGTCGCCGGGGGCGATCAGCTGGCCCGGCAGACCGGCCTGGTCGACGGCCGGGGCCGCCCGATCCGGGGCCTGCCCCCGCAGGTGGTCTCGGGGGCCACCTGCGACGCGGAGGCCGCCTGGCGCGGTGCCTTCCTGGCGCACGGTTCGCTCACCGAACCCGGCCGCAGTTCCTCCCTGGAGGTGACCTGCCCGGGTCCCGAGGCCGCGCTCGCGCTGGTCGGCGCCGCCCGCCGGCTGTCGATCGCCGCCAAGGCCCGCGAGGTGCGGGGCGTGGACCGGGTCGTCGTCCGCGACGGCGACGCGATCGGCGCGCTGCTCACCCGGCTCGGCGCCCACGAGTCCGTGCTGGCCTGGGAGGAGCGCCGGATGCGCCGCGAGGTGCGGGCCACCGCCAACCGGCTCGCCAACTTCGACGACGCCAACCTGCGCCGGTCCGCGCGCGCCGCGGTCGCCGCGGGGGCCCGGGTCGCCCGTGCGCTGGAGATCCTCGGTGACGACGTCCCCGAGCACCTCGCCGCGGCCGGCCGGCTGCGGATGGAGCACAAGCAGGCCTCGCTGGAGGAGCTCGGCGCGCTGGCCGACCCGCCGCTGACGAAGGACGCCGTCGCGGGACGCATCCGCCGGCTGCTGGCGATGGCCGACAAGCGCGCGTCGGACCTGGGCATCCCGGGCACCGAGGCGAACCTCGGCGAGGAACTGGCGGACAACCTCGCCGGCTGACGCCCGGCCGGCCGGACCGGTGCCGACACCCGTTCACCGAGGACCGGCACCGGCGTCACGCGCACGTCGCCCCGCGCCCCCGTGACGCCGGCACCCAAGTCCCTTGACACGCTCTTGACTTGACCATGGCCTGTCATGAGCCTGGCATCCATTCGCCGCTGTGGCGAACCACCGCAAGGGGGGCTCATGAGACCAAGAGCGAGATCGATCCTCGCCGCCGGCGCGCTCCTGCTGGGCGGCCTCACCCTGGCACCCTTGGCCCAGGCCGACGAGCGGGCGCCCGGACCCGACGCGGACGAGGTCAAGGTCTTCCGGGCCGACGTCACCCGGCAGCAGGTACCGCTGCTGCTCGCCACCGGACAGGACAGCCACGAACTCGGTGAGCAGATCCCCGACCGGGGCACCGCCACCGTCGAGGTCTACCTCACCGGCAAGCAGGCCGAGAAGCTGGAGAAGCAGGGCGTCGACCTCCGGGAGCACACGCTCTCGGCGACGGCACGCGCGCGCGTGGCGGCCGCGGGCGACGGCGTCTTCCGGCCGTACAGCGGTCAGGGCAACCTCAAGGAGGAGATCCTGCGGACCGGGCAGGAGCACCCCTCCCTGACCAAGGTCGTCTCCATCGGCAGGACCCTCCAGGGCCAGGACATCCTCGCCCTGAAGCTCACCAAGGACGCCCGGAGGACCGAGGACGGCGCCAAGCCCTCCGTCCTCTACCTGTCCAACCAGCACGCGCGCGAGTGGATCACCCCGGAGATGACCCGGCGGCTGATGCACCACTACCTGGACCACTACGCCACCGACCGGCGCGTCAAGAAGATCGTCGACACCACCGAGCTGTGGTTCGTCCTGTCGGCCAACCCCGACGGCTACGACTGGACGCACCACCCCGACGGCGACCGCCAGTGGCGCAAGAACATGCGCGACAACAACGGCGACGGCGCCCACACCATCGGCGACGGCGTCGACCTCAACCGCAACTTCGCCTACAAGTGGGGCTACGACGACGAGGGTTCGTCCCCCTACCCCACCAGCCAGACCTATCGCGGCCCCGGCCCGAACTCCGAGCCCGAGACCCAGGCCCTGGACGCCTTCGAACGGCGCATCGGCTTCGAGTACGGCATCAACTACCACTCCGCCGCCGAACTGCTGCTGTACGGCGTCGGCTGGCAGGTCGCCACCCCGACCCCGGACGACGTCCTGTACGAGTCCCTCGCCGGCACGCCGGAGAACCCCGCGATCCCCGGCTACCTCCCGCAGCTGTCCTCGGAGCTCTACACCACCAACGGCGAGGCGGACGGCCACGCGGCGAACGTCCACGGCACGGCGATGTTCACCCCGGAGATGTCCACCTGCCAGTCCGCCTCCCACGCCGACCCGGACGACGCCTGGAACCCGGCCGACTGCGAGTCGATCTTCACTTTCCCGGACGACGAGAAGCTGATCCAGCGGGAGTTCACGAAGAACGTGCCGTTCGCGCTGTCCGTCGCGGAGTCCGCCGCCCGGCCCGACCGGCCCAGGTCCTCGGTCGGCGTCGACGCCCCCGACTTCACCCCGGCGCCGTTCACGGCCTCGTACGCGCGCGGCGCCGACCAGGAGGTCTCCGTCGTCGTCCGCAGGTCCGTGCGCGACAAGGAGCTCAGGTACCGCGTCAACGGCGGCCGGACGCACGACGTGCGGCTGCGGCCCTGGGCGGGCGGCGAGACCTACGGCGGTGAGGACAACCTCTACTTCGACGAGTACCGGGCGAAGGTCGCCGACGGCGCCCCCGGGGACCGGGTCGAGGTCTGGTTCACCGGCGAGACGAGGTCGGGCCGGCGGACCGAGAGCGAGCACTTCACCTACACGGTCGCCGAACGGCCGCGCGCCGACGTGCTCGTCGTCGCCGAGGAGGGCGCGTCCACCACCCAGGCACAGACCTACGTGGACGCCCTGAGGGCCAACGGCGAGCGGGCGGCGGTCTGGGACGTCGCCACCCAGGGCGTGCCGCACGCGCTCGGCGTGCTGGGGCACTTCGGCACGGTCGTCCACCACACCGGCGCCGTCCGTCCCGGCGTCGCCACCCAGCTCGCCCTGCGCGCCTACCTCAACGAGGGCGGCCGGCTGGTCCAGGCGGGCGAGACGGCCGGCGGCTCGGTCGACCTCGGCGGGGGCACCCTGTCGAACGACTTCAGCCAGTACTACCTGGGCGCCCACACCCGCACCTCCCTGCCCGGCGCCACCGGCTTCACCGGCACCGGTGCCCTGGCCGGCACCGCGGCCCCGCTCGGTGACGCGCCCGGCAACCCGCTGAACACCGCCGGATCCTTCGGCGTCACCTCCGACACCCTGCCCGTGGAGACGTTCCCGCAGTTCGCGAGCACGGGCGCGGGCCGCTACCCGGGGACGGCCAACCCGTACGGCCCGTACGAGGGGGCGGCCATGGCGGCCGTCACGCACTCCGACTACGCCTGGGCCCGCCTGACCCGGACCATCGACCTCACCTCGGTGAGCGCCGCCGACGCGCCGACCCTGCGCACCCGGCTGCTGTGGGACACCGAGGCGGGCTACGACCACGCCGTGCTGGAGGCGCACACGGCGGGGGCCGACGACTGGACCACGCTCCCGGAGAAGGGCGGCGCCACCGGCACCGCCGTACCCGCCGAGTGCGAGGCGGGCTACTTCCTCCAGGCGCACCCGGCGCTGAAGCGGTACCTGACCCTCGGCGACGGCGGCTGCGCGCCCACCGGGACCAGCGGCGCCTGGAACAGCTTCACCGGCGCCTCGGACGGCTGGCAGCAGGTCGAGTTCGACCTCTCCGCGTACGCCGGGAAGACGGTCGAGGTCGCGCTCGGCTACCTCACCGACCCCGGCTCCGGCGGCCACGGTGTCCTCGCCGACAACGCCACCGTCGTCGTCGGCGGCACGGCGGGCCCGGTCGACGGCTTCGAGACCTCGCTCGGCGCCTGGACCACCCCCGGCCCGCCCGCGGGCAGCCCCGCGGTGGTCGAGGACTGGGCACTGTCCGGCGAGTTGTTCCGGACGTACGCGGCGGTCGCCACGGACGACACGGTGCTGCTCGGCTTCGGGCTGGAGCACGTCCCCGCGGCGGCCGACCGCAGGGACCTGATCGGCGCGGCGCTCACCGCCCTCGACGGGTGAACACCACGTCCACGGACGTCCCCGGTCCGTAGCTCTTTCGAGTGACCGGAGGGCACGGCCCGGGCGGTCCGTACCTCTACTGGCTGGTACGGACCGCCCTGCCGTGTACGAGGCGTCTCGATGTCACTTGGAGAGCCCCGGGGAGGTAGGGTCGTAGGCGGTCGGGGACATCCCAATAGAGCTCGCCGGCATCAACGGCCGGCGTACCAACGAGGAGATCGGTTCGTGACGATCCGCGTAGGCATCAACGGCTTCGGCCGCATCGGTCGTAATTACTTCCGCGCGCTGCTGGAGCAGGGTGCAGACATCGAGATCGTGGCTGTCAATGACCTGGGTGACACCGCGACCACCGCTCACCTGCTGAAGTACGACACCATTCTGGGCCGCCTCAAGCAGGAGGTCACGCACACCGCCGACACGATCACCGTGGACGGCCACACCATCAAGGTGCTCTCCGAGCGCAACCCCGCCGACATCCCGTGGGGCGAGCTGGGCGTCGACATCGTCATCGAGTCCACCGGCATCTTCACCAAGAAGGAAGACGCCGCCAAGCACCTCGCCGGCGGCGCCAAGAAGGTCCTCATCTCGGCTCCGGCCAAGGACGAGGACATCACCATCGTGATGGGCGTCAACCAGGACAAGTACGAGCCGGCGAACCACCACGTCATCTCCAACGCCTCCTGCACCACCAACTGCGTGGCGCCGATGGCCAAGGTCCTCGACGAGAACTTCGGCATCGTCAAGGGTCTGATGACGACGGTGCACGCGTACACGAACGACCAGCGCATCCTGGACTTCCCGCACAAGGACCTGCGCCGCGCCCGTGCCGCCGCCGAGAACATCATCCCGACCACCACCGGTGCCGCCAAGGCCACCGCCCTGGTCCTGCCGCAGCTCAAGGGCAAGCTGGACGGCATGGCCATGCGCGTCCCGGTGCCGACCGGCTCGGTCACCGACCTGGTCGTCGAGCTCGGCCGCGAGGTCACCAAGGAAGAGGTCAACGCCGCCTTCCAGAAGGCCGCCGAGGGCGAGCTGAAGGGTCTGCTCGACTACACGGAGGACCCGATCGTCTCCTCCGACATCGTCAACGCCCCGGCGTCCTGCACCTTCGACTCCTCCCTGACCATGGTCCAGGAGGGCAAGAACGTGAAGGTCATCGGCTGGTACGACAACGAGTGGGGCTACTCGAACCGCCTCGTCGACCTCACGGTCTTCGTCGGCAACCAGCTCTGAGCAACGTCCGCAGGCACCTCGGTGTGAGGGCAGGGCTCGGGCAGCGCACGCCGCGCTGCCCGAGCCCTGACTCACGTACAGATCGACCAGCCCTCTCGTATCGAGAGCCCTTCCCAGGAGCCCCTTCATGAAGACGATCGCCGAGCTTCTCTCGGCCGGCGTGGCCGGCAAGCGGGTCTTTGTCCGCGCCGACCTCAACGTGCCGCTGGACGGCACCACCATCACCGACGACGGCCGTATCCGCGCCGTGGTGCCCACCGTCAAGGCGCTGGCCGAGGCGGGCGCCCGGGTGGTCGTCGCCTCGCACCTGGGCCGCCCCAAGGGCGCCCCGGACCCCGCGTTCTCGCTCGCCCCGGCCGCCGCCCGGCTCGGCGAACTCCTCGGTGCCGAGGTCGCGTTCGCCACCGACACGGTCGGCGACTCCGCGCAGGCCACCGTCGGCGGCCTCGCCGACGGCCGGGTCGCGGTCATCGAGAACCTGCGCTTCAACGCCGGTGAGACCAGCAAGGACGACGCCGAGCGCGCCGCCTTCGCCGACCGGCTCGCCGCCCTCGCCGACGTCTACGTCGGCGACGGCTTCGGCGCCGTGCACCGCAAGCACGCCTCCGTCTACGACCTCCCGGCCCGGCTGCCGCACTACGCCGGCCACCTCATCGCCACCGAGGTCGGCGTGCTGAAGAAGCTCAGCGAGGACGTGCAGCGCCCGTACGTCGTCGCGCTCGGCGGCGCCAAGGTCTCCGACAAGCTCGCCGTGATCGACCAGCTGCTCGGCAAGGCCGACCGCCTGCTCATCGGTGGCGGCATGGCCTACACCTTCCTGAAGGCCAAGGGCTACGAGGTCGGCATCTCCCTGCTCCAGGAGGACCAGATCCCGGCCGTCACCGAGTACCTGGAGCGCGCCGAGAAGAACGGCGTCGAGCTGGTGCTGCCGGTCGACGTCCTGGTCGCCACCGAGTTCCCGGACCTGAAGACCAAGGCGCCGGCCAACCCCACGACCGTCGCCGCGGACACCATCCCCGCCGACCAGGAGGGTCTGGACATCGGTCCCGAGACCCGCAAGCTGTACGCCTCGAAACTCGCCGACGCCGCCACCGTCTTCTGGAACGGCCCCATGGGAGTCTTCGAGCACCCCGACTACGCCGAGGGCACCAAGGCGGTCGCCCAGGCCCTCGTCGACGCCCCGGGCTTCACCGTGGTCGGCGGCGGCGACTCCGCCGCCGCCGTGCGCACCCTGGGCTTCGACGAGACCGCATTCGGCCACATCTCGACCGGTGGCGGCGCCTCCCTCGAATACCTCGAGGGCAAGACGCTCCCCGGCCTCGCCGCACTGGAGGACTGACGTTGAGTACGCGCACGCCGCTGATGGCGGGCAACTGGAAGATGAACCTCAACCACCTCGAGGCCATCGCCCACGTCCAGAAGCTCGCCTTCGCCCTGGCCGACAAGGACTACGAGGCCGTCGAGGTCGCCGTCCTGCCGCCCTTCACCGACCTGCGCTCCGTGCAGACCCTGGTCGACGGCGACAAGCTGAAGATCAAGTACGGCGCCCAGGACCTCTCGGCGCACGACTCCGGCGCGTACACCGGTGAGATCTCCGGCGCCATGCTGGCCAAGCTCAAGTGCACCTACGTGGCCGTCGGCCACAGCGAGCGCCGGCAGTACCACGGCGAGACCGACGAGCAGGTGAACACCAAGGTCAAGGCCGCGTTCAAGCACGACCTGACCCCGATCCTGTGCGTCGGTGAGGAGCTGGCGGTCCGCGAGGCGGGCAACCACGTCACCCACACCCTCGCCCAGGTCGAGGGCGGCCTGCGGGACGTCCCGGCCGAGCAGGCCGAGACCGTCGTGATCGCCTACGAGCCGGTGTGGGCCATCGGCACCGGCAAGGTCTGCGGCGCCGAGGACGCCCAGGAGGTCTGCGCCGCCGTCCGCGGCAAGATCGCCGAGCTGTACTCCCAGGAGGTGGCCGACAAGGTCCGCATCCAGTACGGCGGCTCCGTGAAGTCCGGCAACGTCGCCGAGATCATGGCGCAGGCCGACATCGACGGCGCGCTGGTCGGCGGCGCCTCGCTGGACGCGGACGAGTTCGTCAAGATCGTGCGATTCCGCGACCAGTGAGCCGACCGGTGAGCCGGTCGGGGCTTCGGCCGGCGAGTCGGCCGGTGAGTATGCGGTAGCAGCGATCCGTCGTACTCTTGCGGGGGCACAGCCTGAGTGCTGTGCCCCCGTCGTTCATCCGTTTCCGAGGAAGTTGGTCCAGCCGTGGTTTTGGGGTTCTCGATCGCCCTGATCGTCTTCAGCCTGCTGCTGATGCTGCTGGTGCTGATGCACAAGGGAAAGGGCGGCGGCCTCTCCGACATGTTCGGTGGCGGCATGCAGTCGTCCGTCGGCGGCTCCTCCGTCGCCGAGCGCAACCTGGACCGGATCACCGTCGTGGTCGGTCTGCTGTGGTTCGCGTGCATCGTCGTGCTGGGCATCCTCATGAAGATCAGCGACTGAGCTGCCCACGCGTTTCGCACGTAACGCCCCATGTCCGGTGCGCGCGGCTGAGCGCGGCCTATCATGGGGCTTGCGTCTCTGTGTGCGGGCTGTAACTCCAATCACTGGACGCGCGTTGGGCCTTACGTAGACTGAGGCGCTTGCAGCGAAGCGGTACGCCGACTCGCTTCGCGGCACCATCACGCAGGGAGTTACGACCGTGGCAAGTGGCAACGCGATCCGAGGAAGCCGGGTCGGGGCGGGGCCGATGGGCGAGGCCGAGCGCGGCGAGTCCGCGCCGCGGCTGCGCATCTCCTTCTGGTGCTCCAACGGGCACGAGACCCAGCCGAGCTTCGCCAGCGACGCGCAGGTTCCCGACACCTGGGACTGCCCGCGCTGCGGCTTCCCGGCCGGACAGGACCCGGACAACCCGCCGGCCCCGCCGCGCACCGAGCCCTACAAGACGCATCTGGCGTACGTGCGGGAGCGGCGCAGCGACGCGGACGGCGAGGCGATCCTCGCCGAGGCGCTCGCCAAACTGCGGGGCGAGATCTAGGAGTTGCACCCGGCCGGGCACCGAGCGGTGCCCGGCCGGAGCCGCTCGGGGCGCGACGCTGATACCGCCGGCCTGATCAACTAGGTTGGGCACCATGAACGCAGACGGCCGTACCAGGCTGAATCAGACACCCGAGTGGACCGCTCTGGTCAAGCACCGTGAGGAGTTCGCGGACACCCATCTGCGGGATCTGTTCGCGGCGGACCCCGGACGCGGCTCCGGTTACACGCTCCAGGTCGGTGACCTGTTCATCGACTACTCCAAGCACCTCGTCACCGACGAGACCCTGCGGCTGCTGCGCGAGCTGGCCGCCGCCACCGACGTCCTCGGGCTGCGGGACGCCATGTTCCGCGGCGAGAGGATCAACACCACCGAGAACCGCGCCGTGCTGCACACCGCGCTGCGCGCCCCGCGGGACGCGGTGGTCGAGGTCGACGGCGAGAACGTCGTGCCCGGCGTGCACGCCGTGCTCGACAAGATGGCCGGCTTCGCGGAGCAGATCCGTTCCGGCGCCTGGACCGGACACACCGGCCGGCGGATCCGCAACGTCGTCAACATCGGCATCGGTGGCTCCGACCTCGGCCCCGCGATGGCCTACGAGGTGCTGCGCGCCTTCACCGACCGGGACCTGACCGTCCGTTTCGTCTCCAACGTCGACGGCGCCGACCTGCACGAGGCGACCCGCGACCTGGACCCGGCCGAGACGCTGTTCATCGTCGCGTCCAAGACCTTCACCACCATCGAGACGGTCACCAACGCCACCTCCGCCCGCACCTGGCTGCTGGCCGCCCTGCGCGACGAGGCCGCCGTCGCCCGGCACTTCGTCGCCCTGTCGACGAACGCCGGAAAGGTCGCCGAGTTCGGCATCGACCCGGACAACATGTTCGAGTTCTGGGACTGGGTCGGCGGCCGCTACTCGTACGACTCCGCGATCGGCCTGTCGCTGATGATCGCGATCGGCCCGGACCGCTTCCGCGAGATGCTCGACGGTTTCCGCCTCGTCGACGAGCACTTCCGCACCGCCCCCGCCGAGTCCAACGTGCCGCTGCTGCTGGGCCTGCTCGGCATCTGGTACGGCAACTTCCACGACGCGCAGTCGCACGCCGTGCTGCCGTACTCGCACTACCTGTCGAAGTTCACCGCGTACCTCCAGCAGCTCGACATGGAGTCCAACGGCAAGTACGTCGGCCGGGACGGCCGCGAGGTGGAGTGGCAGACCGGGCCGGTCGTCTGGGGCACGCCGGGGACCAACGGGCAGCACGCCTACTACCAGCTCATCCATCAGGGCACCAAGCTGATCCCGGCGGACTTCATCGGCTTCGCCGAGCCGGTCGCCGAACTCGGCGACGAGCTGAAAGCCCAGCACGACCTGCTGATGGCCAACTTCTTCGCCCAGACCCAGGCGCTGGCCTTCGGCAAGACCCCCGAGGAGGTGCGGGCGGAGGGCGTGCCGGAGGAACTGGTCGCGCACAAGACCTTCCGGGGCAACCACCCGACGACCACGATCCTCGCGCGCGAGCTGACCCCGTCCGTGCTCGGTCAGCTGGTCGCCCTCTACGAGCACAAGGTGTTCGTGCAGGGCGCGGTGTGGGACATCGACTCCTTCGACCAGTGGGGCGTCGAGCTCGGCAAGGTCCTCGCCAAGCGCGTCGAGCCCGCGCTGACCGAGGGCGCCGAGGTGCCCGGCCTGGACCCGTCCACCACCGCGCTGGTCGCCAAGTACCGCGAGCTGCGCGGCCGTTGATCCGTGCGGGAGGCCGCGCGGACGCAAAAGCGGGTGCGCGGCCGGCCTCCGGCGGGTGACACTGCTCCGGCGCCGTCACCCGCCGGAAGGACACTCACCATGGATCAGCTCCTGGCCGCGCTCGCCGACCCGGAACGACTGCGGCTGTACGCCAGGATCGTGCTGGAGGACCTGCCGCCGCGCGAGGAGGACTCGCCGGCCGCCCGCCGGCACCTGGGGCGCCTGATCGCGGTGGGGCTGGTGGAGCGCCTGCCCGACGGTTCCCTGCGGGCCGACCCGGCGGTCTTCCGCCGCGCCCGCCCCGCCGACCCGGCGCCGGCCGGGGTGCCCCGGCACCTGACCGGCTTCTTCGCCCAGGGGCGGCTGACGTCGATCCCGGTCCGTCCGGCCGTGCGCCGCGAACTGCTGGAGCACCTGACCGAGACGTTCTTCGCGGCCGACCGCGGCTACACCGAGCGGGAGGTCAACGAGGCGTTCCGCACCGTCCACGACGACACCTCCGCGCTGCGCCGCCACTGCGTGGAGAACGGCCTGCTGGTGCGCGAGCGCGACGGCAGCAGCTACCGGCGGGTCACCGCGGCCGCCGTCTGAGGGCCCCGCGAGGGCGCCCTCCGCGCACCGGTGCCGGGCCCGGGCGTCGGGCGTACGGGCTGCGGACCCCCGCGGGATGGATGCCACCGCCGGCCCCGGCGCAGGGTGCGTGCCCCCACGGGACGCCGCGCGCGCCGGTCGTCTCGGCCCGCGCCGGGGGCCGCCCCGCAGGGACGGCGGCGGGTGGCACACCCGCACCCGCCCGGGTCGGAGCGGCATGCCGGTCGCCCCGCTCTTCGCGGACGGCTCGGCACGGCCGCTCACCGTTCTTCGCCTTCCAGCGGCACTTCGTCCGGGGCGTGCCGGCCGCGTCGGCCGGCTCGGTGAAGTGAACGAAAAGGGCGGCGGAGGTGCGAGTGCCTCCGCCGCCCTTCGTTCATCCGCTCACGGCGACGCCGGCGGGTACAGCGACCGCGGCAGCTGGGACGCAGCCGCCGCGTCCAGCAGCCACAGGGTGCGGGCCCGGCCGTGCGCGCCGGCCGCCGGGGCCTGGATCTCGCCGGCCCCCGACAGGGCCATGGCCGCGGCGTTCGCCTTGTCCTCGCCCGCCGCCAGCAGCCACACCTCACGGGCCGCCCGGATCGCCGGGAGGGTGAGGGTGACGCGGGTCGGCGGCGGCTTGGGCGCGCCGTGCACGCCGACCACCATGCGGTCCGTCTCGCGCACCGCGGGCAGCTCGGGGAACAGGGACGCCACATGGGTGTCCGGGCCGACGCCCAGCATCAGGACGTCGAACGTCGGGACCGGGGCGTGGTTCTCCGGGACCGCGGCCCCGGCCAGTTCCTCGGCGTAGGCGGCCGCCGCCGCGTCCACGTCCGAGCCGTACGGACCGTCCGACGCGGGCATGGCGTGCACGCGCTTCGGGTCCAGCGGGACCGAGTCGAGGAGCGCCTCGCGGGCCTGGGTGACATTGCGCTCCGGGTCGCCCTCCGGCAGGAAGCGCTCGTCGCCCCACCACAGGTCCAGGCGGGCCCAGTCGACGGCGTCCCGGGCGGGCGCGGCGGCCAGCGCGGCCAGCAGGCCGTTGCCGTTGCGGCCGCCGGTCAGGACGACCGACGCGGTGCCGCGCGAGGCCTGGGCGTCCACGACCTTCGTGATCAGCCGGGCCGCGGCGGCCTGCGCCATCAGCTCCTTGTCGCGGTGGACGACCAGTTGGGGAGTGCTCACTTGGCCGCCGCCTTCTTCACCGGTGCCGGCGCCGCCGCGTCCTTCGCGGGTGCTTTCGCAGCCGTCTCGACGGGGGCCCGGACCGCTTCGGGTCCGTCGGTGACGGCTCCCCGAGCGGAGCCGGCCGCTCCTTTGGCCGACGGCTCCCCGGCAGCGGCGGAGGCCGGGGCGTGCAGCCGGTCCACTCCGTACCGCAGCGCCGAGGCATAGGTGTCGTCCGGGTCCAGCCGCCGCAGCTCCTCCGCGATCAGCTCGGCCGTGTCCCGCCGCTTCAGCGCGACCGCCCGGTCCGGCTGGCCCTGGATGGACAGCGTGGCCAGCGAGCCGTCGGCGCGGTCGAGGCTGACCGGGCCGCAGTCGGTGTCCATGCGGACCGCGGTGAGACCCGGTCCGGCGGACAGCGAGCGCCGGACGGGGACGTCCAGCCGGTCCGCGAGCCACATCGCCAGCAGCTCACAGCTCGGGTTGAACTCCTCGCCCTCCACCTCCACGCCCCGGACCTCGCAGACCACCTGGTCCAGAGCCGCCGCCAGCATCGAGCGCCAGGGCGTGATGCGGGTCCACGACAGGTCGGTGTCGCCCGGCGTGTAGGTGGCGGCGCGGGCGGACAGGTCCCGTACCGGCTGCTCGGCGGCGTAGGTGTCGGTGACCCGGCGCTGGGCCAGCGCGCCCAGCGGGTCGCCCGCCGGGTCGAGCGGCGCGTCCACCGGCCACCAGACCACCACGGGGGCGTCCGGCAGCAGCAGCGGCAGCACCACCGACTGGGCGTGCTCGGCCACCTCGCCGTACAGCCGCAGGATGACCGTCTCGCCGGTCCCGGCCTCCGCGCCCACCCGCACCTCGGCGTCGAGGCGGGACTGGGTGCGGTCCCGGGGGGTGCGCGAGACGCGCTTGATCACCACGAGGGTGCGCGAGGGATGCTCGCGCGAGGCGTCGCCGGCGGCCTTCAGGGCGTCGTAGGCGTTCTCCTCGTCGGTGACGATGACCAGGGTGAGGACCATGCCGACGGCGGGCGTGCCGATGGCGCGGCGGCCCTGCACGAGCGCCTTGTTGATCTTGCTGGCCGTGGTGTCGGTGAGGTCTGTCTTCATGGCCGGCGCCAGCTCCGTCCGTCTCGTTCGAGCATCTGGTCCGCCTCGACGGGTCCCCACGTCCCGGCCGGGTACTGGGCCGGGGTGCCGTTGCGGTCCCAGTACTCCTCGATCGGGTCCAGGATCTTCCAGGACAGCTCGACCTCCTCGGTGCGCGGGAAGAGGTTCGAGTCGCCCAGCAGCACGTCCAGGATCAGCCGCTCGTACGCCTCCGGGCTGGACTCCGTGAAGGACTCGCCGTACGCGAAGTCCATGGAGACGTCCCGGATCTCCATCGAGGTGCCCGGCACCTTGGAGCCGAAGCGGACGGTGACGCCCTCGTCGGGCTGCACGCGGACGACGATCGCGTTCGACCCGAGTTCCTCGGTGGCGGTGGTGTCGAACGGGGAGTGCGGGGCGCGCTGGAAGACCACCGCGATCTCGGTGACCCGGCGGCCCAGACGCTTGCCGGTGCGCAGGTAGAAGGGGACGCCCGCCCAGCGCCGGTTGTCGATCTCCAGCTTGATCGCGGCGTAGGTGTCGGTCTTCGACCGGGCGTCGATACCCTCTTCCTCCAGGTAGCCGATGACCTTCGCGCCGCCCTGCCAGCCCGCCGCGTACTGTCCGCGCACGGTGTCGCGGCGCAGGTCCCTGGGCAGTTTCACGGCGCCCAGCACCTTGGTCTTCTCCGCGGCCAGCGCGTCCGCGTCGAAGGAGGCGGGCTCCTCCATCGCGGTCAGCGCGAGCAGCTGGAGCAGGTGGTTCTGGATGACGTCGCGGGCGGCGCCGATGCCGTCGTAGTACCCGGCGCGGCCGCCGATGCCGATGTCCTCGGCCATGGTGATCTGCACGTGGTCCACGAAGGACCGGTTCCAGATCGGCTCGAACATGGTGTTGGCGAAGCGGAGCGCCAGGATGTTCTGGACGGTCTCCTTGCCCAGGTAGTGGTCGATGCGGAAGACCTGGTCCGGGGCGAAGACCTCGTGGACGACCTGGTTCAGCTCCTCGGCCGAGGCCAGGTCGTGGCCGAACGGCTTCTCGATCACCGCGCGGCGCCAGGAGCCGCCCTGCTGGTCGGCCAGCCCGTGCTTCTTCAGCTGCTGGATGACCACCGGGAACGAGCGCGGCGGCACCGAGAGGTAGAAGGCGAAGTTGCCGCCGGTGCCCTGCGCCTTGTCCAGCTCCTCGATCGTGGCGCGCAGCCGCTCGAAGGCGTCGTCGTCGTCGAAGGTGCCCTGGACGAAGCGCATCCCCTGGATGAGCTGCTGCCAGACCTCCTCGCGGAACGGCGTACGGGCGTGCTCCTTGACGGCGTCGTGGACCTCCTGCGCGAAGTCCTCGTGAGCCCATTCCCGGCGGGCGAAGCCGATCAGCGAGAAGCCCGGCGGCAGCAGACCCCGGTTGGCGAGGTCGTAGACCGCGGGCATCAGCTTCTTCCGGGACAAATCGCCCGTGACGCCGAAGATGACCAGGCCCGACGGCCCCGCGATACGCGGGAGCCGTCGGTCTGCGGGGTCACGCAGCGGGTTGCTGCTCGACAAGGTGTCAGCCCTCCGCGGGGGCGAGGCGCTTGAGCTCCGCCTCGGTCGACTTCAGCAGGTCGTTCCAGGACGCCTCGAACTTCTGGACGCCCTCGTCCTCCAGGAGCTGGACCACGTCGTCGTACTTGATGCCGAGCTGCTCGACCGCGTCCAGGTCGGCACGGGCCTGCTCGTACGTGCCGGCGACGGTGTTGCCGGTGATCTCGCCGTGGTCCTCGGTGGCCTGGAGCGTGGCCTCCGGCATGGTGTTCACGGTGTTCGGCGCTACCAGGTCGACGACGTACATGGTGTCCCGGTACGCCTTGTCCTTCACGCCGGTCGACGCCCAGAGCGGACGCTGCCGGTTGGCGCCCGCGTTCTCCAGCGCGCTCCAGCGGTCGGAGGAGAAGACCTCCTCGTACGCCTGGTAGGCGAGCCGGGCGTTGGCGACGGCGGCCTTGCCGCGCAGCGCCTTGGCCTCGTCGGTGCCGAGCGCGTCGATCCGCTTGTCGATCTCGGTGTCCACGCGGGACACGAAGAAGGACGCCACCGAGTGGATCTCGGACAGGTCCAGGCCCCGCTCCTTCGCCTTCTCCAGGCCGGAGAGGTAGGCGTCCATGACCTTGCGGTAGCGCTCCAGCGAGAAGATCAGCGTGACGTTGACGCTGATGCCGTTGCCGATCGTCTCGGCGATCGCCGGCAGACCCGCCTCGGTGGCCGGGATCTTGATCAGGGTGTTGGGCCGGTCCACCAGCCACGCCAGCTGCCGGGCCTCGGCCACGGTCGCGCGGGTGTTGTGCGCCAGGCGCGGGTCCACCTCGATCGACACCCGGCCGTCCTGGCCGTCCGTGGCGTCGAAGACCGGGCGCAGGATGTCGGCGGCGTCCCGGACGTCCGCCGTGGTGATCATGCGGATGGCCTCTTCGACGGTGACCTTGCGGGCGGCGAGGTCGGTCAGCTGCTGGTCGTAGCCGTCGCCCTCGGAGATCGCCTTCTGGAAGATCGTCGGGTTGGTGGTGACGCCCACGACGTGCTGCTGGTCGATCAGCTCGGCGAGGTTGCCGGACGTGATCCGCTTGCGCGACAGGTCGTCCAGCCAGATCGCGACGCCTTCATCGGAGAGGCGCTTCAGTGCGTCTGTCATGGAAAATGCATCTCCTACGTGTCGTGTGTGAGCGTCAGCGCTGGGTGGCGGCGATCGATTCCCGGGCCGCGGCGGCCACGTTCTCGGCGGTGAAGCCGTACTCGCGGAAGAGGACCTTGCCGTCGGCGGAGGCACCGAAGTGCTCCAGGGAGACGGTGCGCCCGGCGTCCCCGACGTACTTGTGCCAGGTCAGGCCGATGCCCGCCTCGACCGAGACGCGAGCCCTCACCTGCGGCGGCAGCACGCTGTCCCGGTACCCCTGGTCCTGCTCCTCGAACCACTCGACGCACGGCATCGACACCACCCGGGTCGGCACGCCGTCGGCCTGCAGCGCCTCGCGCGCCTCGACGGCGACGTGCACCTCGGAACCGGTGGCGATGAGGACGACCTCCGGCTCGCCGCCCTCGGCCTCGAACAGCACGTAGCCGCCGCGCGCCGCGTTCTCGTCCGGCTCGTACGTCGGCACGCCCTGGCGGGTCAGCGCCAGGCCGTGCGGGGCGCCCTTGCCGAACTCCTTGGTGTACCGCTTGAGGATCTCGCGCCAGGCGATCGCGGTCTCGTTGGCGTCCGC